>URRQ01000034.1 GCA_900550235.1 uncultured Lachnospiraceae bacterium | reverse complement strand
TTACATAGAATTTGATGTTGTGGTTAGCGATGAAAGCTTTTACCTGTCCTGGTAAGTGTTTCTCGATTCCTTCCATATCCCATGGGCAGTTAAGAAGGAATGTACCACCGTCAACTAATTCCTGAACCATGTTGTATTTGTTGATGTATGATGGGTTGTGGCATGCTACAAAGTTAGCCTGTTTGATTAAGTATGTAGACTTAATTGGGCTCTTACCAAAACGTAAGTGAGACATTGTAACACCACCAGACTTCTTAGAGTCATAGTCAAAGTAAGCCTGTGCATACATATCTGTGTTGTCACCGATGATCTTGATAGAGTTTTTGTTAGCTCCAACAGTACCATCTGCTCCAAGTCCCCAGAATTTACAGTTGATTGTTCCTTCCGGTGTTGTAACAAGCGGAGCGCCAACTTCTAATGATAAATTAGTAACATCATCCACAATACCTAATGTGAATTTTGCTTTTGCTGTGTTTTCATAAACAGCTACGATTTGAGCTGGTGTTGTATCTTTAGAACCTAATCCGTAACGTCCTGTGAATACAGGTACAGCGTCAAATTTTGTTCCTTTTAATGCTGCAACTACGTCTAAGTATAATGGTTCGCCAAGTGCTCCAGGCTCTTTTGTTCTGTCAAGAACTGTAATCTGTTTTACAGATTCCGGAATAGCAGAGATTAAAGCTTCTGCTGAGAATGGTCTGTAAAGACGTACTTTAACAACACCAACTTTAGCGCCTTTTGCTAATAAGTAATCAACTGTCTCGTCGATTGTATCACATACAGAACCCATAGCAACGATTACGTGCTCAGCATCTGCTGCACCGTGGTAGTTGAATAATTTGTAGTTTGTTCCAATCTTCTCGTTAACCTTGTCCATGTATTCCTGAACGATTGCAGGTAATGCATCATAGTATGGGTTACAAGCTTCTCTAGCCTGGAAGAAGATATCTGGGTTCTGAGCAGAACCTCTCTGGCATGGGTGATTTGGATTTAAAGCGTGTGCTCTAAATTCATCGATTGCATCCATATCTGCCATATCTTTTAAATCTTCGTAATCCCATGTTTCGATTTTCTGAATCTCGTGTGATGTACGGAATCCATCAAAGAAGTTGATAAATGGAACTTTTCCTTTGATTGCTGCAAGGTGAGCAACCGGTGTTAAGTCCATAACTTCCTGTACACTTGATTCACAAAGCATAGCGCATCCTGTCTGACGACAAGCATATACGTCTGAGTGATCACCGAAAATAGATAATGCGTGGCTAGCGATAGCACGAGCAGATACGTTGAATACACCTGGTAACTGCTCTCCAGCAATTTTATATAAGTTAGGAATCATAAGTAATAATCCCTGTGATGCTGTATATGTAGTTGTCAAAGCACCTGCTGCTAAGGAACCGTGTACTGTTCCTGCTGCTCCTGCTTCAGACTGCATCTCTGTAACCTGAACTGTCTGGCCAAAAATATTTGTTCTACCCTGTGTAGCCCATTCATCTGTAGCTTCTGCCATTACTGATGAAGGTGTAATTGGGTAAATAGCTGCAACATCTGTAAATGCGTATGAAGCATGAGCTGCTGCATGATTACCATCCATGGTTTTCATTTTTCTTCCCATTGGTTTTTTCCTCCTTCAAGCTTACGTGTTTATTTTTTCACATATATTTATATTATAATCCCACCAAAAACAAAAGTCTAGTAATTCTTTGTTCCTTTTAGAAAACAATCACTAGACTTTTTTATCGAATTTAGTTAAACATTAAATCGGAACAGAATAATATCCCCATCCTGCACCACATATTCTTTTCCTTCCAATCTTACAAGACCTTTTTCTTTAGCCGCATTGTAAGTTCCACAATCCATCAGGTCGTCATAGCTTACGATTTCCGCACGAATGAATCCACGTTCAAAATCAGAATGGATCTTTCCTGCTGCCTGTGGCGCTTTTGTTCCTCTCTTGATCGTCCATGCACGAACTTCCGGTTCACCTGCTGTTAAGTAACTGATGAGTCCAAGCAAGTGATAGCTTGCACGAATCAATTTTTCAAGACCGGATTCTGTAAGTCCAAGATCTTCTAAGAACATCTTCTTCTCGTCATCATCTAACTCTGCGATTTCCTGCTCAATCTGCGCACATACAACAAATACTTCACAATTTGCTTCTTTTGCATATTCACGAACTGCCTGTACTCCCGCATTAGATGCGCCATCATCTGCAAGATCATCTTCTGTTACATTCGCTGCGAAAATAACCGGTTTATATGTAAGAAGATTGTAGCTTTCCAACCAAGCCTGCTCATCTTCATCATTTGTTTCAAATCCACGTGCAAGCTTTCCTTCTTCTAAATATGCTTTAATTCTTTCCAAAAGAGCAAGTTCTTTTGCTACTGTTTTATCATTTCTCGCTACTTTTACTGCTTTTGCAATTCTTCTCTCTAAGATTTCAATATCTGAGAAAATCAATTCTAAATTGATAGTCTCAATATCACGAAGCGGATCAATACTTCCGTCTACGTGTACAATATTGCCATCTTCAAAACATCTGACTACATGTACAATTGCATCGACTTCACGGATATTTGCAAGGAACTGGTTTCCAAGTCCTTCTCCTTTCGATGCTCCTTTTACAAGACCTGCAATGTCAACAAACTCAATCGCTGCAGGTACAATTTTTTTCGTATGGTACATTTCTCCTAACACATCCAAACGCTTATCCGGCACTGTAACAACACCTACGTTCGGATCAATTGTACAGAATGGATAATTTGCAGATTCTGCTCCTGCTTTTGTCAATGAATTAAATAATGTACTTTTTCCGACATTCGGAAGTCCGACAATTCCTAGTTTCATTTTTATCTTTACCTGTTCAGAAACCTTTGATTTTACTAGGTTTCTGCCTTTCTCTATATTTTTACTACGCACTTTTTACACCATTTTTATTTAACTGGTGGCACGGCTACTTCAAACTCTAATTCAAGTATAAAGTATAGCATAAGGTTCTGAGTTTTTCAATCTTATCAAACAGATAATTTGCTCATCAAAATATATATTGGCTTTGAAAAAGATCTTTTTTCTCTTGTAATCCATAGGAACAAAAAAATCATAATCAAATTTCAAATGCTTACCATTCCAACGGTGTAATATTAGCGGCTCATCTATTTCAATTCCATCCGCAGACAATTCTACAATCACTTTAGAGCATTCCTTAACATCCAGCAATTGGTACACATCAAGTTGTTTGTAATAAAGTAGTCGCATCACCTAATACCTTTTAAGTCCTAAGCTGTTTCGAATTTACGCATTCTTGTAATAGTGTCATTGTGTCTCATTTTGTTTTCTTCAGAAATAAATCTAAATGACTTATCAAAGTCGCCCGGATAGTCTTTACATCTTTTCGTGCCATTGATATCAATTTCCAAACTGTACCTGATTTTGCTAATAAAATCACATCGTGACACTATACCCTTACCATACTCACGACTTATTACATCTTCACCATACGGCCAATCTTCAAAATATCTTTGATCGGGGTTACTAATATGTAGTTTTTCTTGATTAACTCCTTTAAAGGCACTGGTATCAATCACCTCAACGTCATCCGGAACTATCAAAGAAATATTCTCACATCTCCAAAAAGCTCTTTCACAAATCTTTCTTATATTGTCTGAAATATTGACATCTAAAAGATTGTGACAACACATAAACATTCCCGCTTTAATTTCTTCGACATTACTAGGTATGCTAAATGAAGTTAAGGATGGCCACCACTTGCACTGGTCAAGTGGTCAAGTCAAAATCAGTCACCACTCCATACACTCACCAATGCCGAGTAGCGTTCTGTTTGATTTGTAATGTCCTCTTCCGTCACACCGTAATAAAAATACAAATCTTGTGCAATCCGTCTAAGCTTTCTCATCTGTTTCCGATCACCGCCATAACTCACTGCAAAAATATCCCACCGGAAGTCCAAAATCATTTCCAAATGTCCTTCCCCTATTACCAATTCAAGCATTCGGAAATCCATTGGTACTTCTTCATCGGAAATTGCCTCTATTTTTCTTTCTCTTTCTTGTAACAATTCATAAAATTCTCGCAGAGACTTTTCATTCGAAACATCAGGTGTTGTAATATTTAAGAGTTCTCCTAGTAATTCAGGTCTATGTTTATAAACAATTCCTTCTCGCACACACCTTTTCTCACTCTTATACTTCCGTTGTGTTTCATCTAACGGAAGAAAACCATATTTTTCTTTTGCATAAGTGATGGTCTCTTCTTTTGTATGCGCTTCCGGCCGAATTCTCTTTTCTACTCTTTTACGTCTCATCTGATATCGCTTATTTCTAAATCTATCCTTTAATAGCAATTTAAAATCATCGCCTTTTCCGGCAATAAAAACGCTTACCGGACCATCTTCGCCTCCAATAATGGTCGTTTGTTGTACAAGCTTATCTTTCATATTCTTCGTCATAATCTCTTCTTTCTTTTACGATGCTATATCTTTTTTCTAAATTCACATACTATTCAGAATAGAAAAATAGGTGATAGAATTACCTATCACCCATATCATAATCAATTACTATTTTCTTGCATGCGGGACAATTGTATGCAGTTGCATAATGTTTATACTCCCCGTCACCTATTGTTCTTAAATCAACAAACTCTCCTGTTATTGGCGGCAATGCCGCAACCGGTCTTTTTTTCTTGCTCCAATAAACACCGTCTCGACACTGGATATAACCTGGTGTCATTTCTTCATTACAATAAGGACACCTCATATAAAACTCCCCTTTCATCTTTAATTTCAAAAATCTCTCGTCTCCATCAGAACAACCAAACCTTTCGGGAACTTAATCGTCACTTTTTCTTCTTTCGCCTGATTGCTTACGCATAAGCTGTCATACGGAACCAGTGTATGGTCGAAAAGCGGGTATTTTGCCCCTTCGATGAAGAAATGTTCTACAACGCCATCTAACGGAAATACGGAAAAATATGGTCCGAACATCTCCGCCTTTTCAAAGCATATTTCTTTTTCTATCATTCGTATCCGGTTATGACTGTCTCGGATTTCTGCCGGAACGCCTGCGCGATGTGGAATCGAAAGCACTTGAATATTACCGAGCACATGGTCGAGCCTTGTCCCTGTCGCGCCATAGAGAAAGAGGCTGTCACACTCTTTTTCTAATGCAAGCCTAACCGCAATTTCCGTATCTGTAGAGTCTTTTACCGGATCGAATTCCCGGATTGGAATATTTGTCTCTTCTTTATAATACCGAACAATTTCTTCCGGAAGGCTATCAAAATCACCCACGATATAATCCGGTGTTATCTGCTGCTCATATAAGAAACGATTTCCACTGTCCACACCGATCAGAAAACAATTATCCCCAGATTCTTGATGTTGTTTCCACTCTTGTAGCACAAACTCCTTCTCCAGCATCCCACCGCTTATAATGATTGCTCTACTTTTCATAGCCTTTTAAAATCTCCATGAATTGTTTTGTATTTTCTGCTCCATTTCCACCTTTGAACACCGCAGAACCTGCAACAATAATATTTGCTCCTGCATCGAGAACTTCTCGAACATTTGTCAAATAAATACCACCATCTACTTGAATATCTGTCTGAAGTCCTTTTTCATTCAACATAGTTCTTGTTTCTCGTATCTTTTCCAAAGAATTCTCAATAAATTTCTGACCTCCGAAGCCTGGGTGTACAGACATGATCAGTACCATATCTACTTTGTCCACATATGGTTCCAGCGCAGACACCGGAGCGTCCGGGCAGATAGAAATTCCGGCTTTTAGTCCACATTCTTTGATTTTTGCAAGTGTCGCATCCACATCCTCGCATGCCTCAAGATGAACTGTGATCAGATCAGCGCCTGCCTCTTGAAAGGCTTCTACATATCGAATCGGTTCATTGATCATCAAATGAGCATCCATCACTTGATTTGTACAACTTTTGATCGATTTTAATACCGGCATTCCAAATGAAATGCTCGGCACAAACAATCCATCCATCACATCAAAGTGGAGATATTCTGCTCCATTTTCTTCTGTAGATTTGATTTCATTCCCAAGATTTTTAAAATCTGCCGCTAATATTGACGGCGCTAAAATATATTTCATTCTTAGTACCTCTTCTTCCCTTTCAGTTCCGTATACATCTCTACATAATTTTGATATCGTATCGTATGTATTTTTCCTTCTTCAAGCGCTTCTTTTACAGCGCAGCCCGGTTCATGAATATGATCACATCCGTGAAATTTGCATTGTCCTTCATACGGTTCAAATTCCGGAAAATAATATTTTAGCTCTTCCTTTTCAAATTCATTTACATAGAGAGAACTAAATCCCGGCGTATCCATGATATAAGAATTTTCATTGATCGGTATCAGTTCCGAATGACGTGTTGTGTGTTTTCCACGCTCAATTTTTTCACTAATACTTCCTGTCTCCATCTCAATTCCATTTTGCAGAAGATTGATCAATGAGGATTTACCCACTCCAGACGGCCCTGCAACCACTGTCGTTTTCTCCTCCAATACTTTTTTTACTAATTCTACATTTTCCTCTTCTTTGGCGCTCGTAAAAATTACTGTGTAGCCCAAATGACTGTATACTTCTTGAAGTTCTCGAATCTCTTGTTCTTCTGCAATATCTTTCTTGTTAAATACAAGAACCACTGGTATTTCTTTGCATTCCATCATAACAAGAAATCGATCCAAAAGATTAAAATGTGGTTTTGGTTTTGTCACTGCAAAAACAACTAGCGCCTGGTCGATATTCGCAACTGCCGGACGAATTAATTCGTTTTTCCGCTCTAATATTTTTGTAATATTTCCAAGCTTCTTTTCTTCATCCAAAATGTCAATTTCAACATTATCCCCTACAAGTGGTTTTAACTTTTCCTTTCGAAAAGCGCCTTTTGCTTTACATTCATAAATACCGGATTCTACTACGTGAACGTAGTAGAATCCGGCAATCCCTTTTACAATTTTTCCTTGCATATATCTTTACTATTGCACTCCCTGTTCATTTCCATCTGGACTTTCCGGGTCTGGAGTTGGTTGCGGTTCCGGACCATTACTAATTACAATATCAACTTTTGTATTCATAGAAACAGAACTTCCTTCCCCTGGAGTAACTCCAATTACAGTACCTGCCGGTGCATCTTCACTATATTCGTATGTCACGTCACCTGTTACAAGTCCTGCGCTGGAAATTAAAGATTTCGCTGTACTTAATGTTTTTCCCATCAAAGGTGGTACGGTTGCTTTTTCCTCCGGTTTCTTGCCTTTGCTAATCTGAAGCGAAATCGAGGAACCACTTTCAACCCGAGTACCTGCCTTTTTACTCTGATAGCATACTTTTCCTTTTTCATAGCTTTCACTATACACTTCTTCTGTTGTATAATGGATTCCCAGACCATCTAATATTTTCCCTGCTTCTTTCTTGGTCTTTCCAAGAAGATTTGGAATCTCTGGTTTATCTTCTCCGGAACTGATGATCAATGTAACTTCTGTTCCTTTTTTTGCCATAGTTCCAGCCGCCGGATTGGTACGAATAACTTCATCTTGTTCAAATTCAGAACTTGTTTCAAATTCTGTGCTTACTTTCACAATGAAACCTTCTTCTTCTAAAAGGTCTCTCGCTTCATCCTGTGCTCTTCCGGATACGTCAGGAATAGAGACTTCCTCTTCTGTCTTGCCGGAGCTTATCACAACGGTTACAACATAGTCTTTCTTTACCTTTGTTCCTACTTTTGGATCCTGACTGATTACATATCCTTCTTCATATTCTGCAGACTCTTGTTTTGATTTTACTTTAAATTTGAGACCTAATGCTTTTAAAGCTTTTTCAGCCTCTTCCTGTGTCTTTCCTACAAGTTTTGGAACTTTTACTTCTTTTTTATCCTCTTCCGTAATAGAAGTAGGTCCAAATTTCAATAATCCGGTTGCACGTCCTACAATAAATACCATGACAAAAAGAATAATTACAACCGCAACAATCGTGAGAATCTTCATGATTTTTGCCATCTTCGGATTTACATCATTATTTCTTCCACGTCTTCTGTCATCATAATCATCATCATCGTCATAATCGTCATAGTCATCGTCGCGGTCATAGTCATCACTATATTCATCGTCATCATAGTCATCATCATCGTCATAATCGTCATATTTTGATCTGCCACGATTTCTGCCCGCTTCGCTTTTGATTCGATTCACATCATCTGCTGTAAACATAACTGTTTCATCTGCTACTCGCATCGGACCGATTGTTACAAAGTCTCCTTCCGGATCTACAAGAGAGCGTTTTAAATCATCCTTTAACGATTTAACATCCGGATATCTTCGATCTGCATTTTTCTGCGTACACTTCATAATAATCTGTTCTAAACTATATGGAATTCCATCCACACGCTCTGAAGGAGGAGTGATTTCTTCCTGCAAATGTTTGATTGCAACCGAAACTGCAGAATCTCCGTCAAACGGCAATGTTCCTGTTACCATCTCATACATAGTGATACCAAGTGAATAAATATCACTCTTATAGTCACTATATCCCCCTCTTGCCTGTTCCGGAGATGTATAGTGTACTGAGCCTAGTACATTGGTACTGATTGTATTGGAAGACGCCGCTTTTGCAATTCCAAAATCTGTAACTTTTACCTTTCCTTCTTTGGAAATAATGATATTCTGTGGTTTGATATCTCGATGCACAATGTGGTGCATATGTGCTGCTTCAATACCATTTGCTGCTTGAATTGCAATACTGATAGTCTCTTTTGGAGAAAGCGCTCCTTTTTTATGGATATATTCTTTCAGTGTAATTCCTTCAACAAGTTCCATTACCATAAAATATAATCCTTGTTCTTCCCCTACATCATATACATTTACAATGTTTGGGTGCATTAAACCTGCTGCCGCCTGCGCTTCTGACTGGAATTTTTGGACAAAAGTTGTATCCTCACGAAATTCTTTTTTCAAAATCTTAATCGCAACAAAACGATTTAGCTTATGATCTTTTCCTTTGTATACGTCTGCCATCCCGCCAGCGCCTACTTTACTGAGCACCTCATAGCGGTCCCCGATAAATATTCTGTCTTTCATTATACACTCACCTCGCCTGCAAATGGTTGTACGAGAACGATTCCTATGTTATCCTTACCGCCATTCTCATTTGCTTTTTCTACTAATTCTTTTGCAGTCTCAACGATGTCTCTTCCACTCTTTACAATTCGGAAAATTTCGTCATCATCAACCATATCGGTGAGTCCGTCCGAACACATCAAAATCGTATCACCTTTCTGCAAACGATAATCAAAGAAATCTACTTCCACATCCTCTTTCGCTCCGATTGCTCTCGTAATCACATTTTTATCCGGATGATATTTAGCTTCTTCTTGCTTAATTCCCCCTAGACGAACCATTTCCTGTACAAGGGAATGGTCTCTTGACAACTGCTTAATCTCATCTCTGATCAGATATAATCTACTGTCTCCCACATTCGCAAAATATAATGTATGCTCTATGATTGTAGCAACAACAAGTGTTGTTCCCATTCCATTCAGACTTACATCCGATGCCGCAGCTTCTATAATCTTATGATTCACTTCTTTCACCGCATCTGTAATGATTGCTTCCGGTCCCATCTCATCACTTTCACAAATTCTGTCCTGCAATATTTTCACAGCATATCTTGATGCATAATCTCCGGCTTTGTGACCGCCCATGCCATCAGCAACAACAAAAAGGTTCGGAATATTTCCAATCGGTTCGTCTGATACAAATACAGAATCCTGATTGATCTCACGTTTCCTTCCTACGTCAGTCAATGAAAATACTTTCATACACTTCTCCTTATTTATGCTCTTTGTTTACGTGTCTTCTTCTAAGTTGTCCACAAGCTCCATCAATATCAGAGCCCATTTCTCTTCTTATAGTAACATTTATCCCATTTTTTTCAAGTTTATTTTTGAATTTCTCCGCATGCTGCCGCGTCGGTTTTTCGAACTCTCTCTCCTTGATCGGATTGACCGGAATTAAATTCAAATGACAATTTCGAGGCTTTAAAATACGGATCAGTTCTTCCGCATCCTCTTCCGTATCATTTACACCATGTACAAGACTATACTCAAACGTAATTCTTCGTCCTGTCTTTTTAAAATAATAATCGCACGCCTCTAACACATCTGTTAACTCATATTTATTTGCTACAGGCATTAATTTCTTGCGTTTTTCCTGATTCGAACCATGCAAGGATAACGCTAATGTAATCTGGAAATTCTCCTCTGCAAGTTTCTTCATATTCGGAATAATTCCACATGTAGAAACCGTAATGTTTCTTTGACTGATATTAAGTCCATGTTCATCGCTGATCATATGAATAAACGTTACAAAATTCTCATAATTATCCAACGGTTCTCCTGTTCCCATAATCACAATGTTGGAAACTCGTTCTCCGGAAATCTTCTGTATCTCATAAATCTGTCCCAACATCTCGGAAGGCGTCAGATTTCTTTCCAGTCCATCCAACGTCGAAGCACAAAATCGACATCCCATTCTACATCCAACTTGCGAAGAAATACAAACGGAATTTCCATGTTTGTATCTCATCAAAACACTTTCTACAACATTTCCATCATATAACTCAAATAAAAATTTGTTCGTTCCATCCAGCGCTGAGACTTGACGCTCTAACATCGACACTTTTCGAATTTCATAAGACTGTTCTAATTTTTCTCTCAGAGCCTTGGATAGATTGGTCATCTCCTCAAAAGAATCTACTAACTTCTCATGCAGCCAACTGTAGATTTGTTTACTTCGAAAAGATTTCTCTCCGATTTCCTGCATCTCTGTATTTAACTGTTCAAAGGTATAAGAGCGTATGTCTTTCTTTCCCATAGTTCCTGCTCCTTATTTGTTCTTACGGAATGCTGCAATAAAGAATCCATCACTTTCATGAATTCCCGGCAATAACTGTAGACAGCCTTCCTTCACACTTTTTTTCAATTCTTCACATAAGAGCGGTTCAACAGATACCGATTCAAATTCCGGATTCTGTTGTAAAAACCACCGCACATTTTCCATGTTTTCCTCTTCATTGATCGTACATGTGCTATAGACAAGAGTTCCTCCCGGTTTGACATATCGATGCACAATTTGCAAAATATTTTTTTGAAGCTTTGCAAGTTCTCTCTGTGTCTCCTCCGCCATTTTGTATTTGATATCCGCCTTTTTCCCAATGACACCAAGTCCGGAGCACGGAAGATCTGCAATGACAATATCTGCTTTTTCTTTGGACTCTTCATCATATACAAGAGCATCATGTCGTACCGCTTCCACATTTTTCATCTGAGAACGTTCAATGTTATCCCATATCAGGTCAACCTTATAATCTGTCAAATCTCTCGCTTCTACATGACCTGTTCCATGAAGCTTATCTGCAATATGTAGAGATTTTCCACCTGGTGCAGCACAGACATCGATTACATAATCTCCTTCTTTTGGCGCCGCTATTTCAGCAACAAGCATAGAACTTAAATCTTGTACTTGAAAGTCTCCGTCTTCAAAGCTTTCCAAATCTCCTAGATAGTCATATCCAGAAATCTCTAATGCATATTCCAAATATGGATGCTGCGTTACCGTTACGCCTTCTGCTTCTAATTTCTTTTTCAAGTCTTCTTTAGATATTCGATTCAAGTTACAACGGATTATCGTTCCTTTCTCTTGTAAAAATCCTTGTAGGATTCTCTCAATCGTCTCCCAATCATAAGATTTTTTCCATTTTTCTAAAATCCAGGTTGGCATCGAATACTTGATCGATAAATATTCTACCATATTATCTGTCTTTGGATATTGAATATCATTTACATTTCTATCAATATTACGTAACACACCGTTTACAAATCCTTTTAGATTCACAAAGCCTTTTTTTGCGGCAAGTTTTACCGCTTCGTTACAAACAGCAGAATTAGGAACGCTGTCCATATATAAAATCTGATAGACTGCGCTCCTAAGAATTGTTCGGATCACCGGTTTCATTTTATTAACTTTTACTTTGGAAAACTGATTGATGATATAATCTATTTCCATCATATGTTCCAGCGTGCCCTCCACTACTCTGGTAATGAAGGCACGCTCTCTTTTTTCTAAATACTGATACTTGGATAGCGTATTACGAAGTGCAATATGTGCATATTCTCCATCCCGCGTAATCTCTAACAAAATTCCCAGTATCAGTTCTCTTTCATTAATTGCTTTAGTCATCGTCTCTCCTTCCACCTGTTAGAATCAGAATTCGAAGTAACTGCAAAATTGCTGTTGCTGCGCTTGCAACATACGTAAGAGCCGCTGCTCCAAGAACTTTTTTAACTGATCCTACTTCTTCTCTGGACATCATCCCGTTACTTCCAAGAATTCGAATTGCACGATTCGATGCGTTGAATTCCACCGGAAGTGTCACAAGGTGAAATAATACTGCAAAAGAAAAAGCTATAATTCCAAGGTTGATCAATAAGGAAGAAGAGTCTCCCGTAATGAATAAGCCAATCATAATAAGAGGCCAGGCAATGGTAGAGCCAAAATTTGCAACCGGAACAAGAGCTCCTCTCCATCGTATCGGCGCATAATTGACAGCGTGCTGTATTGCATGTCCGCACTCATGTGCCGCCACTCCAACTGCCGAAACTGACATGGAATGATACGTACTATCAGAAAGACGAAGCACCTTATTCCGTGGATCATAATGATCCGTTAAACTACCTGATACTCGTTCAATCCTAACATCATAAATCCCGGCTCCATGCAGAATACGTTCTGCCGCATCACGTCCTGTCAATCCTGCACTGTTTCTGATTCTTTCATACTTTGCAAATGTACTTTTCACCCTTGCGGAAGCAAGCAGACTTAAAACTACACCAATCAATACCAACACATAGGTCGGATCCATTCTATAATACATCGGATAATACATCCAATTCCTCCTGTCTCAATTCTATTCTCCCAACTTTGTGAGCTCGTCCACATGATATCCACGAAGAAACGCTGCTGTATCCATACGTTTCTTTCCTTGAAGTTGTAACTCCATGATCTGAAGCTGTCCGCTTCCTGTCTGTACCGTAATGCTATCCTTTTCTACTCTTACGACCGTACCCGGTTCTTGTTCTCCGGAACCTTCTACGACTCTGGCGGCCCAGATTTTTATCACTTTTCCATTCCACATTGTATAAGCGCTTGGCCATGGATTCAGACCACGGATCAATCGTTCAATAGAAACTGCATCCATCGTCCAGTCAATATTTCCCAGCTTTTTATCTAACATTCTTGCATAAGCTGTTGGAGTTTCACCTTGTTTTTCCGGTGTGACCGTTTTATCTTCCAATGCTTTTAATGTTTCTACACATAATTTAGCTCCGGCTTCTGCTAATTTATCATGAAGACTTCCACCTGTCTCATTCTCTTCTATTTTTACTTCCGTCTTTAAAAGCATATCTCCTGTATCAAGTCCTGCGTCCATCTGCATTGTCGTGACACCCGTTACATCTTCTCCATCAATGATAGACCACTGAATCGGCGCTGCACCACGATATTTTGGTAATAAAGATGCATGTACATTCACACATCCATATGGTGTCATATCCAAAATCTCTTGCGGCAAAATCTGTCCAAACGCAATAACGACCATAATATCCGCATTGTATTTACGCAGTTCTTCCATACATTCCGGATCTCTCACTTTTTTCGGTTGAAATACTGGAATCTGATGTCGAAGTGCAGCTTCCTTTACCGGTGTGAACTGCATTTCTTTTCCTCTTCCCTTCGGCTTATCCGGCTGTGTTACAGCAAGCACGACCTCGTGTCCGGCTGCCACTAATGCCTCCAATGTTCCTACCGAAAAGTCCGGGGTCCCCATGAAAATTACCTTCATTTTTATTCCTCCTCATCTTCCTCATAAGACACATCATAAAGTTCTCCTTCGACATGTTCTACATACATAATGCCGTCCAAATGGTCTAATTCATGGCAAAATGCTCTTGCAAGAAGTTCTGTTCCTTCATATTCTACCGGTTCCATATTTACATCTAATGCTTTCACTTTTACATAATTTGGTCTTGTTACCTGTCCTGCTTTTCCCGGAAGACTTAAGCATCCTTCTGATCCGGTCTGAGAACCACTTGTTTCTACAATTTCAGGATTGATCAACAAAAGCGGTCCTTCACCAATATCGATCACTACGATTCTTTTCAAAATCCCAACTTGTGGAGCCGCCAGACCAACACCGCCTGATTCATACAATGTATCAAACATATCCTCGATCAGTTCCATTGTTCTTGGTGTCATCATCTTAATCGGTTTACTTTTTTTTTCTAATACTTCGTCTCCCATTTCTCTAATTTCTCTAATTGCCATCTCATTTCCTCCTAAAATATATTGATCGGGTTAAAATCAAATTGAATCCTCATTTTATGAAATCCTTCATTTACCTCGATGTATTTTTCTAACTGATTCTTCATCTCTATTAGCATACCATAATTTTCATGCTTTATATAAATAATTTTTCTATAAATATCATTAACTTTTCCTATATATGGACTTGCCGGACCAATAATCTGATAGGAATTGTCTTTATTTCTCTTGTTTGCGTATTCTTTAAGATAAAATGTACCCTTCTCTAATAATTCTTCATTCTCACAGCTTACAAGAACCGCAAGAAGCTGTTCGATCGGCGGGTATCCCATCAAATCTCGATACTGGATTTCTTGTTTGTAAAATGACTCATAATCCTGATTTGCTGCAGTCTCCACACAATAATGATCCGGACTGTACGTTTGAATCACAACTTCTCCCGCTTTTCTTCCACGACCTGCTCTTCCTGCCGCCTGTGTAAGAAGCTGAAATGTACGTTCTCCTGAACGATAGTCATCTGCATACAAAGAAAGATCCGCCGCAAGAATTCCTACCAATGTTACATTTGGAAAATCATGTCCTTTTACGATCATTTGAGTACCGACAAGAATATCCGCTTCTTCATTTGCAAATGCCGCTAATATCTTCTCATGTCCGTCTTTTTCCTTTGTCGTATCCATATCCATTCGAAGGACTCTCGCTTGAGGAAATTCCTTTTTCATCAATTCCTCAATCTGCTGAGTTCCTGCTCGAAAACCTCCCACATGCTTGGAACCGCACTGCGGACATCTTTCAAACAAACGCTCCTCATGTCCACAATAATGACAGATTAGTTTTCCATTTCGATGTGCCGATAATGCCACGTCGCAATGCGGGCATTTGGCAACATATCCACAAGAACGGCAAGATACAAATCCAGCATAACCTCTTCGATTTATAAATAGTATAATCTGCTCTTTTCTTTGTAATCTGTCTTCCATCAGTTCCCGAAGCTTATCGCTTAGAATCGACCGATTGCCTCCTTTCAACTCTTCCCGCAAATCTACGGTATAGACTTTAGGCAGGCTTTGACTTGTCGCCCGATTCTTAAGTGTCAGAAGTTCATATTCTCCTTGCAAAGCTCTATAATAAGAATCAACAGATGGGGTTGCAGAACCAAGAACAAGACTGGCTCCCTCCATCTGAGCTCTTGCCTCCGCAGTTTCTCGTGCATGGTATCTAGGAATTTGCTCGCTCTTATATGTGGATTCATGTTCTTCATCGATCACGATCAATCCCAATTTCGGAAACGGTGTGAAAAGGGCGGATCTTGGACCAATCATCACATCAACCTCACCATTTTTCGCACGCATCATTTGATCGTAACGTTCTCCTGCCGAGAGTCGGGAATTCATGATGGAAACACGTTCTCCAAACCGTCTATAAAAGCGCATCACCGTCTGATACGTCAATGCAATCTCCGGAATCAATACAATTACTTGTTTACCGGACTCAATCACTTCTCCGATCATTTCCATATATACTTCTGTCTTACCGCTTCCGGTAATCCCATGAATCAGATATGTTCGCCTGATTCCTCGTGTATAATCTTTGTGAAACTGTTCAATCGCATAACGCTGTTCTTCTGTATAGTTGGGCTTTTGCAACTTCTGTTGTATCGTATGAATCGGATTGCGATAGACCTGTTCTTCCTGAATTTCCACCACATCTTGTTCCTGCAATGCCCGAATCACACTCGCCGTCACATTCAGCTTTTTTGTCACCAGTTCGTAAGGAAGCTCTTTATTCTCTATAAGCTCTGCCAATAATCTTGCTCTTGCTTTTTGATTTTTCTGCAAATAAAACGTAAGCTTTTTCTTTCCTTCCTCTTCTCCTAAAAGAAGAACTACCGTACGTTTCGTCTTAGACTTTACCTTTTGCTTTACCGGCAAAACAGTTCTAAGCGCCTGAATCATAGTTCCCCCGTACTGCTCTTTCAGCCATGCCGCAAGCGTAACCATTCGTCCTTCTATGGCAAGCGCATCCTTGGAAATACCTGAGATTTCTTTTAATTTCTCCACGTCGTATTGACAAACTTCTGAAAAACCTACCACATAGCCTCGCGTCTGTGTATTTCCTCTTCCGAAAGGAACAAGAACTTCTGCCCCGATCGTCAACTTTCCTTCTAGTTGTAACGGAATCCGGTATTGAAATATTTTATCCAGTTTTTCATGTGTAATATCAATAATGATATCTGCGTACATACTCCAACTCCTTTATCACTTCCTGAATGATGACTCGATCATTCATGTTGTATTTGATTCCTTTTATTTCCTGATACTCCTCATGCCCCTTTCCTGCCAAAAGAATCACATCGCCCTTTTGAGCATGAATGAAAGCATAACGAACCGCTTCTTTTCGATTAGAAATTTCAACATAAGAACCTCTTACTTCTTCTATCCCCTCACGGATATCCCACATAATTCGAAACGGATCTTCATATCTTGGATTATCGGATGTAAGAACGGTGATATCAGAAAGTTGACCGGATACTTTTCCCATCTCATACCTACGATTTTTTGCCCGTCCACCTCCGCATCCAAAGATTGTGATGATACGTTTCGGATTATATGAGTGTATCATTTCCAGCACACTTTGTAAACTCATAGCATTGTGCGCATAATCTACCAATACAAGAAACGATTCATAGGGAAATGTATTCACCCGTTCCACTCTTCCACACACCTGTATAACAGGGAATACCTTTTGCATTGTCTCATCGGTGATTCCTATATTCTTACATACTCCATATGCTGCCGCCGCATTATATACATTAAACATTCCGGGCATGGTCAATTGGATTTCCTTTTCATTTAAAAAGAATTTTACCCCATAACACCGATTACTCTGTATCTTTTCCACATTGGTAATAATAAAATCTGCATTCTTATTCCTTCCAAATGTTTCTATTTTGCATATCGTATTTCGTATCATCTCTTCCCAATGTCTATCATCTTGATTGAGAATCGCAACCTTACATTGTTGAAACAGCTTTGCTTTACATCGCTTATACTCTTCAAAATCTACATGCTCTGCATTTCCAATATGATCGAGTCCCAAATTAGTAAATATAGCATAGTCGAACACGATTCCTTCCACTCGATGTAATTTCAACGCTTGTGATGACACTTCCATGACTACATATTTGCAGCCGGATTCTACCATTTCACGCATCATTCTTTGAGTCACAATAGATTCTGGAGATGTGCGTATTGCCGGAATTCTTCGTTTCCCAGTTTGAATCTCGATCGTACCAATGAGTCCCGTCCGGTATCCTGCTTCTTTCAAACATTCATAGACCATATAAGAAACCGTTGTCTTCCCTTTCGTTCCCGTTACTCCGATTACAGTTAGTTCTTTTGCAGGATTATCATAAAACGTTGCGGCCAATTTCCCCAAAGCAATCCTCGTGTCCGGCACATAAACCCCTGTAATCCCCTTAGGAAGTTGCACTTTTTTCTCTACAACAATTGATGTCGCTCCGTTTTCTACCGCTTCTTGGATATAATCACAACCATCAAACCGCATTCCTGTAATACATACAAACATACTGCCTTTCGTTATCTCTTTTGAATTCTCTGTAATTCCCGCGATTTCTATCTCTTTCGTACCTTGTATGATTTCATACTCCAGTCGTTCTAATAGTCTCGCAAGTTGCATACTTAAGGACTCCTTTTACAAAAAAGTTCCACGTTTGACTGCGTCATCCCCAAATCGCCTTCGAATCTCGTCCAGGGCTTTTTCTAATTGTTTGTGCTTTTCATCCTTTGGTTTTTCTATCTGTATATCAAAAATAGTCAATTGTTCCGGTGCCGACTCCTCTACAAGCTTGGAAGTACGAACTCCTAAGAGGCGGATTGGTTGCCCATTCCATAATTCTCGAAATAATTCACAAGCATTTTCGTATAGTACCTGCGCTGAATTTGTCGCCTTAGAAAGCTGTCTCTGATGGGAAGCCGTCTTAAAATCATGGTATTTGATTTCCACACTCACCATTCCTGCCTTCTGTTCTGCCTTTCGAAGTCTCTTCCCTACACTTTCCGCAAGCCATAAAAGCACCTCTTTTGCCTCATCCTCTGTCTTCGCATCCTCAGATAACGTCGTAGAATTCCCGATTCCTTTTGCTGCGCTTTCTTCCGCGTGAACTGTCATATCTCCAATCCCATTGGCAAATTCCCACAAAGTTCTTCCGTGACTTTTTAAATGCAGTTCTAATATATGAGGATCTGTCTGCGCCAGTTCACCAATCGTCTGAATCTCCAGTTTTTTCAACACTTGAACACTGGATTTTCCTGCCATATATAACTCTGAAACCGGAAGTGGCCACATTTTTACTTGAATCTCTTGCGGGAACAATGTATGGACTTTATTGGGTTTTTCAAAATCCGAAGCCATCTTTGCTAAAAGTTTGTTACTGGATATTCCAATATTGACCGTAAATCCAAATTTTTCATAGACAGCGTTCTTAATCTCTAATGCAGCATCTACCGGTGAATGAAAATGAGACGCAATTCCTGTAAAGTCCATATAACATTCATCCACACTTACCTGCTCGATATCCGGTGTATAAGTCAAAAGAAACTCCATCAGTTTCCTACTATATATACTATACAGCTTATGGTTCGGAGGTTCCATCACAAGATTCGGACACTTACGAAAGGCATTCGCAACAGGTTCTCCCGTACGAATGCCATATCGCTTTGCAGGGATAGACTTGGCAAGCACAACTCCATGCCGGGACATCTGATCGCCCCCGATAATACACGGAATCTCTCGCAAATCTACCTCACTGCCATTTTTTAATTTTTCAACCGCTGTCCAACTCAAATATGCGGAATTTACATCAATATGAAAAATAATCGGTGTCATCTTATCCCTTTACCTTTGCCACTAATTCTCCGTTTTCCACATCGATCAAGATTACATCTTCACTTCTTACTTTATCCGCAAGAATTAATTTTGCCGCCAAAGTTTCCACATGTTTCTGTAGATATCTCTTTAATGGTCTTGCACCGTACATCGGTTCATAACCACCCTCTACGATCATGTCTTTTGCGGACTTTGTGACTTCAATCGAAAGTTCTTTGTCACTCAATCGACGATTAATATCTGCTACTAATAAGTCAATGATGTCACAAATATCTGCTTTCGTCAACGGTTTAAACATAATCGTTTCATCTAATCGGTTCAAGAACTCCGGTCGGAAATGAGCACGAAGTTCCTGCATTACCATATCTTCACTTTCTTTTCGAATATTGCCATTCTCGTCAATGCCATCCAAAAGATACGAAGAACCGATATTTGATGTCATAATTAAAATCGTATTCTTGAAGTCTACCGTACGTCCCTGGGAATCTGTAATCCTTCCATCATCTAATACTTGAAGTAATACATTAAATACGTCCGGATGAGCCTTTTCAATCTCATCAAAAAGAACAACGGAATACGGTTTTCTTCGTACTGCCTCAGTAAGCTGTCCGCCTTCGTCATAACCTACATATCCCGGAGGTGCTCCAATAAGGCGGGATACGGAATATTTCTCCATATATTCGCTCATATCAATACGCACCATATTGCTCTCATCATCAAACAGACTTTCTGCCAACGCTTTCGCAAGCTCTGTTTTACCAACTCCGGTTGGTCCAAGGAACAAGAAAGAACCGATTGGTTTTGTTGGATCTTTGATTCCTGCTTTGGAACGAATGATTGCTTCTGTTACCTTTGTAACACCTTCATTTTGTCCGATGACACGCTTATGAAGTTCGTCCTCCAAGTGAAGTGTTTTATTTCTTTCACTTTCATTTAGTTTTGCAACCGGAATTCCTGTCCAACGAGAAATGATCTTCGCAATCTCATCATCTGTCACACTTTCACGAACAAGCTGAAGCTCTCGTTCTTTTACTTTCACTTCTTCTGCTTCTAACTGCTTCTGTAACTGTGGTAACTTCCCATACTGAAGTTCTGCCGCCTTCTCCAAATCATAGGAATGCTGTGCTTTTTGAATTTCCTGATTCACCTGCTCAATTTCTTCACGAATCTTCTGCACACGTTCTACCGATGATTTTTCATTATCCCACTGCGCTTTTTTCCCTGCAAACTCATCACGAAGTTCACCTAATTCTTTCTGAAGAGCTACCAGTCGATCCTGGCTCAAACGGTCATTCTCTTTTTTCAAAGCCGCTTCTTCGATCTCAAGCTGCATGACTCTTCTTCGCAGTTCGTCTAATTCTGTCGGCATGGAATCCAGCTCTGTTTTAATCAAAGCACAAGCCTCATCTACAAGGTCAATGGCTTTATCCGGAAGAAAACGGTCTGAGATGTAACGGTTGGACAAAACTGCCGCCGCCACCAAAGCGCCGTCTGTAATCTTGACACCATGAAATACTTCATAACGCTCTTTCAATCCACGCAGAATAGAAATAGCATCTTCCACCGTTGGTTCATCTACCATAACCGGCTGAAAACGGCGTTCCAACGCTGCGTCTTTTTCAATATACTGGCGGTATTCGTCTAAAGTTGTAGCTCCGATACAATGTAGTTCTCCTCTTGCAAGCATCGGTTTTAACATATTGCCTGCATCCATTGCGCCATCCGTCTTACCGGCTCCGACAATGGTATGAAGTTCATCGATGAAAAGAATTATGTTTCCTTCGCTATTTTTTACTTCCTCCAAAACCGCTTTCAGACGTTCTTCAAATTCTCCACGATATTTTGCACCTGCTACAAGCGCTCCCATATCCAGTGAAAACACTTTTTTATCTTTTAATGTCTCCGGCACATCTCCTCGTACGATTCGCTGTGCAAGACCTTCTGCAACTGCTGTTTTACCAACACCCGGTTCCCCGATGAGTACCGGATTATTCTTTGTCTTACGTGAAAGAATCCGAATCACATTTCGAATCTCCGCATCACGTCCAATGACCGGATCTAGCTTCTGTTCTCTTGCTCTCTCCACAAGATCTGTTCCATATTTGGATAAGGAATCATACGTTGCTTCCGGATTATCACTCGTCACACGCTGATTTCCTCTTACCGTAGATAGGGCTTGTAAAAATCCTTCTCTTGTAATACCAAATTCTTGGAAAATTTCTTTCATCTCCCGATTCGGCTGTTTCAAAAGAGATAAGAAAAGATGTTCCACCGATACATACTCGTCACCCATCTGTGTTGCCTCGTCATCAGCATGTATCAACACATCATTCAATCCTTTTCCTATATATACCTGCCCGCCCTGCACTTTTGTTCTCTTGGCAATGGCTTGCTCTGCTCGATTTAAAATCATCTCCTTCTGCACATTCATCTTCTCAAGCAATTTTAAGATCAAACTATCATCTTGACGAATCAGTGCAAAAAATAAATGTTCCTGCTCAATCTCCTGATTTCCAAACTCATATGCAATCTTTTCACAATCTTGAACAGCCTGCAATGACTTTTGTGTAAATTTATTGATATTCATAAAAACTCCTCTCTTAGAAATTCTTCTATTTCTTTGCTATCTATTTTATCCTATCTCAAATCAAATTACTATGCAACGATAGGTTTTTATGCATAGTTTTTGTTTTGTCTTTCTTGTGCTGCCGCTTCAAATTCTTTCAGTTTTCGCTTTGCTTCCGGTGACAGATTCTTCGGTACCTGAATCTGTACAGTCACATACTGGTCTCCCTTTTGCGAAGGATTCTTCATGGAAACGACTCCTTTTCCTCTTAAGCGAATCTTACTGCCGGATTGTGTTCCTTCTTTTATTGTGCACATGACGTCTCCATATAATGTATGAACTCTTGCTTCTCCGCCGAAAACTGCCGTTGTAAACGGTATCTGAATGGTTGTGTAGATATCCATTCCCTTTCTCTCGAAACCTGGGGCTGTCCCTACTGTCACACGTAGCATCAAGTCTCCATTTTCTCCACCGTTGACTCCCGGACTACCTTTTCCTTTCAACCGAATGGTCTTTCCGGTTTCAATTCCTGCCGGAATATGAACCTGTAAAGATTGTGTCACTCCCTGCTCATTACGTAGATGAAGTACTTTCTCACAACCATGAATTGCTTCTTCAAAACTTACGGATACCGTTGCTTCCACGTTTGCTCCCCTTCGTGGAAAATCTGTTCCTTGAAATCCATAATTATGAAACTTCTCCTGCCCAAATCCACCGGTTCTATATGCACTTTTCTTCGCGCTGCCCTCGCCGTGGAAAATATCTCCGAATATATCTTCAAATATATCATCCATGTTTCCACCCTCAAAATGATATTCCCTATAACCGCCATTATCCGCATTCTGATAATACGTTCCATTTTGCTGGCCGCTTCCATCGAAAGCCGTATGTCCGAATTGATCATATAGTTTACGTTTCTTAGGATCACTTAAAATCGTATAAGCCTCCGTGATCTCTTTAAACTTCTGTTCTGCACCTGCATTACCGCTGTTTGTATCAGGATGATACTTCTTTGCCAGCTTCCTATATGCTTTCTTAATCTCGTTTTCATTTGCCTTACGGTTGATTCCTAAAACTTCATAATAGTCACGTTTTTCTGCCACACCACTCACCTCCTTGTGTCAGAGTCACTGCCGGAACTTCTTTTTCTTTTAGAAGAATGCCTCGGGAATCACTCCCCGAGGCTTTATCAATGCTGTTCACTTCTCCCAGAAATGCACTGCATCTCTGAGACTTTCTCCGAATTATTCGCCTGTGATGGAAACGAATTTTCTTTCTTCCACTTCCGACACTGCTTCTTTCTTCGGTACAAATAATCTTAAAATACCGTGTTTGAATTCTGCTTTAATATCTTCCTGCGTAATCGCATCACCTACGTAGAAGCTTCTCTGACATGAACCGGAGTAACGTTCACGGCGGATGTATTTACCGGTTTCTTTCTCTTTCTCATCTTTATTTACTTGTTTAGATGCACTGATGGTCAGATAACCGTCTTTCAATTCTGCCTGCAGATCATCTTTCTGGAATCCCGGAAGATCGATCTCTAATTCATATCCGTCTTTGTGTTCCTTAATATCTGTCTTCATCAGATTGTTTGCATTGCTTCCATATAATTTTCTCTCTGCTCTGTCGTCAAAGAATGGAAATTCAAAAAAGTCATCAAATAAATTGTCATTAAAAATACTAGGTCTTAACATAAGTCATATCTCCTTCCAAAATTTTAATTTATAGGTATGGAGCATTGGTAATAGATTGCTGTTACCTTTGTTCTATTTATGTTATAGCACCTATTATTAGCACTGTCAATAGGTGAGTGCTAATATTTTTGTTATTTTTTTGCAAACCCTTTAAAATCAATGGTT
>URRQ01000033.1 GCA_900550235.1 uncultured Lachnospiraceae bacterium | reverse complement strand
TTGGTGCTTTAGGAGAAGTCATTTATGTTTAAATTACATTTTGCGGAAACTCAAGGAATTTCACTTCTTGACAAATTGCTTGAATATGATAGAATATTTAGTGATTAATTTTCATTAATACAATATAATCAACGACATAGATGAGGAGTATTAAGAGCCTATCGTTATCAGAGAGCTGCCGGATGGTGTGAGGTAGCAGCGTAATCTCCCAACTCGCCTCGGAGTTCTTTTGCTGAACCATAAGTAACATAGGCAAAAGCGGGACTTCCCGTTACAGAAGCAATGAGTGCATTTCACAAGATGTGAAGTGAATGAGAGTGGTACCACGGAAACTATAGCCTTTTCGTCTCTTTTGAGATGAGAAGGCTTTTTTATAATGAAAGGAGAATTCATATGGCAACACCATATAATCACAAAGCCATCGAGAAGAAGTGGCGTGAAAACTGGGAAAAAAACCCGGTAAATGTGAAAGAAGATGAAAACGGCAAAAGAGAGAAATACTACTGTCTTGATATGTTCCCATATCCATCAGGAAACGGACTTCATGTAGGACATTGGAGAGGATACGTTATTTCCGACGTGTGGAGCCGTTACAAATTATTACAGAAATACTATATCGTACACCCAATGGGCTGGGATGCATTCGGTCTTCCAGCAGAAAACTATGCGATTAAAATGGGAGTACATCCGGCAATTTCTACAGCAGAGAACGTAAAGAACATCAAACGTCAGATCAATGAGATCGCAGCTCTTTACGATTGGGATATGGAAGTAAACACAACAGATCCTGAGTTCTACAAATGGACACAGTGGATTTTCGTAAAAATGTTCAAAGAAGGACTTGCTTATGAAAAAGAATTTCCAATCAACTGGTGTCCGTCTTGTAAGACAGGTCTTGCAAACGAAGAGGTTGTAAATGGAAAATGTGAACGTTGCGGTACAGAAGTGACAAAGAAAAATCTTCGTCAGTGGATGCTTCGCATTACAAAATATGCAGACCGTCTCTTAAACGATCTTGACAAATTGGATTGGCCTGAAAAAGTAAAGAAAATGCAGGCTGAGTGGATTGGAAAATCTTACGGTGCAGAGGTAGAATTCCCGGTTGATGGAATGGATGAAAAAATTACTGTCTATACAACAAGACCGGATACGCTTTACGGCGCAACATTTATGGTATTAGCTCCGGAACATGCGCTTGCAGCAAAACTTGCTACAGATGAGACAAGAGAAGCAGTAGAAAAATATATCTACGATGCTTCCATGAAATCAAATGTAGACAGACTCCAGGACAAAGAAAAAACAGGTGTATTTACAGGCTCTTATGCAATCAATCCATTAAATGGCGCCAAAACACCAATTTGGTTATCTGATTATGTACTTGCTGATTACGGTACAGGTGCAATCATGTGCGTACCGGCTCACGATGACCGTGACTTTGAATTTGCAAAGAAATTCAATATTCCAATCGTGCAAGTAATCGCAAAAGATGGAAAAGAAATTGAAAACATGACAGAAGCATATACCGAAGCTTCAGGAACTATGATCAATTCCGGAGAATGGAACGGAATGGAATCCGCAGTTCTGAAAAAAGAAGCGCCGCATATCATTGAAGAGCGTGGAATCGGTCGTGCAACAGTAAACTATAAATTACGTGACTGGGTATTCTCTCGTCAGCGTTATTGGGGTGAACCAATTCCAATCGTACATTGCCCGGATTGTGGAGCAGTTCCGGTACCGGAAGATCAGCTTCCATTAACACTTCCGGAAGTAGATTCTTATGAGCCGACCGGAACAGGAGAATCACCATTGGCAGGAATCGAAAGTTGGGTAAATACAACTTGTCCGGTTTGTGGAAAACCTGCAAAACGAGAGACAAACACAATGCCACAGTGGGCTGGGTCTTCATGGTATTTCTTACGTTATGTAGACAGCCATAACTCAGAAGAACTGGTTTCCAAAGAAAAAGCAGACGAGATGCTTCCGGTAGATATGTATATCGGTGGTGTAGAACATGCGGTACTTCACTTATTGTACTCACGTTTTTATACAAAATTCTTATGTGATATCGGAGCCATTGATTTTGACGAGCCATTTAAGAAATTATTTAACCAAGGTATGATTACCGGTAAAAACGGTATTAAAATGAGTAAATCCAAAGGAAACGTAGTTTCCCCGGACGATCTTGTAAGAGATTATGGATGTGACTCCTTAAGAATGTATGAATTATTCGTTGGACCACCGGAGTTAGATGCAGAATGGGATGACCGCGGAATTGACGGCGTATACCGTTTCCTGAATCGTGTATGGAATCTTGTGATGGACAGCAAAGACAAGAACATTGAAGCTACAAAAGAAATGATTAAGATTCGTAACAAAATGGTATACGATATTACAACTCGTCTTGAAAGCTTCAGCTTGAATACAGTAATCTCCGGTTTCATGGAATACAACAATAAGTTGATTGAGATTTCGAAAAAAGAAGGCGGAATTGACCATGAAACTTTAAGCACACTTGCAGTTCTCTTAGCACCGTTCGCACCACATATGGCAGAAGAATTGTGGCAGCAGTTAGGTCATGAAGGAACAGTATTCAACGCAGGCTGGCCAACATACGATAAAGAAAAAATGAAAGATGACGAAAAAGAAGTTGCCGTACAGATCAACGGTAAAACAAGAGCAGTCATCACAATCCCTGCAGACATTTCCAAAGAAGATGCTATTGCAGCAGGAAAAGAAGCAATTGCTGAAAAACTGACAGGTACGATTGTAAAAGAGATTTATGTACCGGGCAGAATTATAAATATTGTGCAGAAATAGGCAGTACAGATAATGAAAAAGGTGGACTTATCCTGTTTACAGGAATAAGACCACCTTTTTAGTTATCTATAGGATGTCGCAAAATATCTTGACAATCCGTATTTCTCAAGCTATATTAGAACCATCGCAGATGATGGTTACTATATTGGGAAACTATCACATTTCTTTATTCAATAAACAACTCTCATTTTCTATGTAGAATCTTCCATTTCGGAACAAATTCACATTTGAAAATATGAACAGAAAAACAGAATGAAAAGTAAGGATACCATTGTCTGAAAGTGGCATTTTTGCTATCATAAAAACAAAGATAGTTTCTCCATATAGTCTTACGGAAAGGATAATACATGGATAAATGCAACAGAAAAACAAAACAACGGGAAGAAACTTTCGAGACGGATATCGGTAATGATGGCGGTTATAGTCAAGTTGAAGACGCGGTGATGAAGACGGTTATGCAGTGTTTCAAAGACGAGCTTTTGCCTTATTTCGGAATCAAGGAGAAGGCAGTTGCTATTGCACCGACGGAAGCAGTGCATTTGGAACTAAAGAAACTTTTGCAAGACTTCAATCTGGTTATGGAGGACGGTTCTTGGAGTCACTTTGAATTTCAAAGTAAGAATGAAGGCCTGGAAGGGTTGAAAAGATTCCGAGCATATGAAGCAGTAACGAGCTATCAATATAAGGTAAATATTACAACGTATGTGTTGTTTTCCGGTACGATTCGCAATCCAATAACGGAATTTACAGAGGGGCTGAACACATACCGAATTCAACCGATCATCATGACAAAGTTTAATGTAGACGAACTAATGCAAAAACTTCAGGAGAAGGTTGATGGAGGAGAAAGACTGACGAAAGAAGATTTGGTTCCATTGACACTTTGTCCCTTGATGGGTGGTGGCATGAGTCAAAAGGAGAGAATCAAGAAAGTATTAGAATTTTCAAGAAAAGCCGAGGAAGATATCCCGAAGAGAGATGTAGAAAAAATAGAATCGGTGGTGTATGCAATGGCAGAGAAGTTTTTAGAGAATATTGAGATGGATGAAATAAGGGAGTTGATGAAAATGACGAGATTAGGGCAGATGTTACGAGCTGAAGGAAGAGCTGAAGGAAGAGAGGAAGGAAGAGAAGAAGAAAGATATCAAAATTTGATTTCCAAGATTTTGAGAAAGATTCAGAAGAATTGTACGGTGTCTGAGATGGCGGATATGCTGGAAGAGGATGAGGAAATTGTGCAGAAGATTTATGATATTGCAATTTCTCAAGGGGCGGAATGTAATGTGGAACGGATTTATCAGGAGCTTATGCAGAATAAAGAGAAGTAGAAAGAATAGTAAGAAGAAGTGATAGAGATATCATTTAATATGAATGGCGGAAAAATGCAGTAGTGACGGATGTTAATTTGCGTTGCTTGTGGCAACGGTTGTTTTGATATTTAATAGTCGTATCAAAAAAAAGGAGGCATAGGTTATGTTAAACGAGAATATTAGAAATTTGCGAAAAGCAAAAGGACTTTCACAAGAAGAACTGGCTATAAAGCTAAATGTAGTAAGGCAAACAATTTCTAAATGGGAGAAAGGATTGTCAGTTCCCGATTCAAGTATGATTATCGCATTAGCAGAGCAACTGGATACATCTGTAGGTACTCTACTTGGGGAAACTATACAAGAAGAATGCCTGAATGAAGAAAATATGAAGAGCATTGCTGAAAAACTTGAAGTTATCAATCTTCAACTTGCAAAAACAAGCTCGACAAGAATTAGGATAATCCGATACTTGCTTATTTTGTTAGATGTAATTATTACAATGTTTTTTATTGCCTTTGCAGCTATGGGAGGCGAGTATTTGGCTTGGAATTTTAATGATCCTGAGCTGGCGATTGCAGGTACAATATTACATGGTTTTGAATTTTTATTTGTAAGAGTAGCGCCATTCCTTTTTATTGGATCGATAATTGGAATTTTATTCACATATAAAAAACGATAAATATCAAGTTTGTAGTTCTGTAATGATATAGAAAAGTTAGAAAAAACAGATGTTACCAAAATGGAAACAAAGGAAATCCATATTGGCACTTTTATTTTGGATTCTATCGTTATATGATGTGAATAAAAGAGAGGTATGGAGTATGGCATTTTTGATTATGGCGAAAAAGCTGGCACTAGAACTAAATGTAAGTATAGACGAACTTATATCTGATGAAGATGTAAATGATATTCAAGTAAATTATGAAATATGGAAATCTGAGAGAACAAAAAATAAAAAGCATTTACAGACACTTCAAAAAAAGATATTAGATTTTATACAAATTGTAGGAGCTGTATTTTTAGCAATGATGATTTTGCTACGCGTGCAATTAGATATGCGAGTGCCTGCATGGTGTACAATCATTTACTTTATTATTGTAGCGGTAGCATTTCTTTGTAATTTCATAGTTTCTAAAAAGTTGAGAGAAATGTAGTGATGTCAAGGAACACTGTGTAGTCAATACGTCGAATGAAAAGTAAGCCAATGGAAAAATATTGAGAAAATAATTAAAAATTCTTATATCTTTCTAAACTTTCAATATCTGCAAGAAAAATGTGCTACAATGTGGTACAAGAATTCATAAGACAAAGGAAGTGTAGCACTTGAAATCATTTGGAAAGTTTATACGAGGTAAAGGTTTTTCATCTCTATTTACTTTATTTTCCTTGTTATCGGTTTTTTATGTGTCAAACCGGATGGGAAGATTTTTAGAAAGTGTTTTTCACCATGATTTTCGTTTTATTGTTTTTTCCTTGCTAGCGATTCTCATGGGATATATGCTATTCTATATAAAATCAAAAAAAGAGATCAAAACAACGAGAAATTTATATGAAATCTGTAGTGTAATCCTATGTTTTTTACTGTATCTTGTTGTATTTTTGTGGGGGTATGATCTTTTGGATCTTCTTTTTCACATAAATCAAGATTCATATTACATTGTTCCGATTGTGCTTTCAATTATTTTGACATTTTATGGATTTATTCATGCTAAAAGATTGGAGATCAAAGAATATCATATTTCGTTGAACCATTTTGAAAAGGAAGAGAAAGTAGTGCTTCTCAGCGACATTCATGTTGGTACTTTTGTGGATTTGCAGCAGTTAATAAAGATTGTAGAAAAAGTGAATTCTTTGCAAGCGGATATGATTCTTATCGCTGGGGATATGTTTGATGTGGAAGCGTTTGCATATTGTGATAAAATAGCAATCGCAAAAGTGCTTCAAAAATTGAAGCCAGAAGGAAATGTTTATGCAGTTTTAGGAAATCATGATCCAAACGCATCAACAGAGGAAATCAAGCAATTTTATAAAGATGCGAAAATTCAGCTACTCATTGATCAAGAGGTAGAATTGGATAATCTGATTCTAATAGGTAGAGATGACATGATGACAAATCCGAAACGAAAAAGTTTGCAAGAGATTGAAAAAGATTCTGCATCAGTGAAACCAAGAATCGTAATCGATCATAATCCATCGGGAATTGCAGAAGCGGTGGCAATGAAATCTGATTTGATTTTGTGTGGGCATACCCATAAGGGACAATTTTTTCCTGCTAATATTTTTACAAAAATGGCATATGGAAGGCAAGGATATTATGGATATTATAAGGACGGACAAACACAAAGCATCGTATCATCAGGAGCCGGATATTTTCAAATGCCAATGCGTATCGGAAGTAACAGTGAAATTGTAGCAATTGATGTGAAATAGAAAATGATTATATAATATAAAGAAGCGAACAAGGAGGAAAAGAAATGTTAGAAGTAGGAACAAAAGCGCCGGAATTTACTCTTCCGGATCAAAATGGAGAAATGCATAGTCTTAAGGATTACAGGGGAAAGAAGGTCATTCTGTATTTTTATCCGCGAGACAATACACCGGGATGTACAAAACAAGCGTGTGGGTATAGTGAAAGATATCCGGCATTTCTGGAAAAGGGTGTAGAAATCATTGGTATTAGTAAGGATAGTGTTGCTTCTCACAAAAAGTTTGAAGAAAAGCAGAATCTTAAGTTTACAATCTTGTCGGATAAAGAATTGGAAGTGATTCAAGCATATGATGTTTGGAAAGAGAAAAAGAATTACGGAAAAGTTTCCATGGGAGTTGTGCGAACAACCTATTTGATTGATGAAGAGGGAATTATTGTTCGGGCAAATGATAAGGTAAAAGCAGCAGAAGATCCGGAAAATATGTTACAGCAGATTTCCTAAGAATATGGAGAGACTATGAAAAAATGTAAAATTACAGTAATGAAAATAGCTTACTATAAAGATTTGATGGAAAAATATGAAAATCCAATGGAACATGCATGTTATATGGAGTTGGGACAAGTTTTTATAGCGAATGGTTGGAGAAAGCCGGAAGATTTTTGTGACAGTGCATGGGAAACAATCTCTCCTTTTGTTATGGCACTGTCTTATGGAGCAGAAGATATCTATGATGGTTGGATGAAAAATAAAAAATCAGCAATGATATCTTGCAATGATGGATTTCGACCGGTTAGTTTTCTTATAGAGGCGTTAGAAGAAGAGGCAGATTAAGAAGAAAAAAGATATTATTATAATTATAAAGCAATGCCACCGTTTTGCGAGAAATGGTGGCATTTTGACGCTATTCTTTTAATTTTTCTTTTTCTGCATTGAAAAGTTCGAGATTCAGATTATTTTCACTTGCTGTCTTTTCAACCCACAGATTAAGTGCGTTGACTGCAAGAGATACTTCATCTAATTTTGAACTGATATAAGCAAAATCATGTAATTCATCATCGGTAATCTTTCCGTCTCTTGTGATTTGGATCAGACGGTTTGTTTGTGGATTAATTTCATTGAGACATGCAATCGTTTCTAAAATAATATTTGAAAGTTCAGAAATCTCCACTTCCGGTACATATCTGGCACCGATTTCACATCGATGGGAACAATAGTAATTGCAAAGATCCGGTCTTTTGTAACAATCCGCCATCTCAACCACGTCATAAGGAGTCGGCTCTTGTGTCTCATATTCGATTTTTTCAATTCGTGAAGTTGAGATGCCATTCATCAGCTCGCTTGCTTTTTCTCGTGTAAGTCCACACTCTTCTCTGTAAATTTGATAGATAGTTTTATCCTTTTTCGTGGAAACTCGTCCCATAGTATCAACCTCTTTTCCACCAAAAGTGGGGAAATACAGATAGATATTTCCACACGATGCAGGTGTTTCTTTTTCGTTGGTTTTATTATACTGAATTCATGGCTATAAAACAAGGAATTATCATAAAATGTGAAGGAGGATAAAGCTATGGAAGCGAGTGAAAGAATCAGGCTAATAAGGATGCTTGAAAAGATAAATGAATATCAGGAGTTTAGTAAGAAAATCGGTGTGAGAGATATCTCAGTATTTCGAAAACAAAATGAAAGAAAATGATGTTCAAAATATTATAGTGTGTAAGAGAGGAGAGATAAGATGTTGACGATATTATTTTTTATTTTAATGATTTGGGTATTTTGGAAATTAGTGAAATTATCAGTAAAAGCAGCTTGGGGGATTTCAAAGATTTTATTTACATTGGTGTTTTTGCCGATTATACTAATCGTATTGGTAATTGCCGGCTTCATATACATAGCGATTCCGATTTTAGCTATCGTGGGAGTGATAGCGTTAGTAAGTGGAGTTAATAAATCATAGTACACGATAGAACGTGTATGAAAAAGGAAAAGAGAGGATTACGAATGAAAAATGTAAATATGAAAAAACTTGCGAAAGTTGTAATTCCGTTGCTTATTGCGTTGATTTCTATTTTGGGAGTGACAAAATATGCATCATCTGCTGAATTTCATAGAAAAACGATAGAATCCTTAGATGAAAAAAAGACAACCGTTATGGAATTGACGGCGGCATCTACAGCGGCATCGGTAACAATTTCCATGCTTCCGGATGATATGGGAAGTGCAATTTCGGATAAGTTGATGGATCTAAGCGGATACTTTTTGATTGTTCTTTCAGCGTTGTACTTGGAAAAGTATCTATTGACAATTACCGGCTATGCAACATTTGCTGTATTGATACCATTAGCGTGTGTATTGTTTTCTGCCAGTGTATTTTGGAAAGAAGAGTTGTTAAAAAGTATTGGGAAAAGATTAGCGCTTTTCGGTTTGGCAATTGTATTAGTTATTCCGGCCAGTATGAAGATATCAGACCTTATCGAGACAACCTATGAGACATCTATGGAAGAAACAATCGAGTCAGCAAAAGAAACGACAAAAGAAATCGAAGATGATGCAGAAGCAAGTGAGAGTGGAATTAAGGGTGTCATTTCGAAGATAAAAGGCGGATTTTCCGGTATTTTGAAGAAAATGGAAACTTCTTTGAATAACTTCATAGAAGCTCTTGCAGTTATGATCGTAACATCATGTGTAATTCCGATTTTAGTACTTATGTTTTTTGTATGGCTGGTAAAGACGTTGTTAAATGTTGAAATTCATGCAAATCCCAAAATGGTACCTAGATTATCAGAGCAAGTAAGAAAAAACAGACATTAAAACTGAAGGAGTCCGGAAATATTCCGGACTCCTTCATTGGTATATGATGTATGTTATGAAGTTGAAAACTGTTTTACGATTACATTATATGGTAGGAAATAGGACATGTCCAATTGATAATCTACAAGAGTAAGAGGAATATATAGAAAGAAACTATAAGCTGGGATTTCGGAGGTGCTCTATATTGACAATGAAACAATTATAAGCGTATAATGTGAACGATTCTGAACGAGAAATAAAAATGTAATATTTTGAAGGAGAGAAATTATGACAATAAAAGAAATTAAAAAAGATAAAAAGCAATATATAACATTACTTCTTCTCGCAGATGAACAGGAAGATATGATTGACCGTTATCTTGAGCGAGGCACTATGTTTGTGCTGGAAGATCAAGGTGTTAAGGCGGAGTGTGTTGTGACAGATGAAGGAAATGAAGTGCTGGAGATTAAAAATATTGCAACCGAACCGGCATACCAAGGGAAAGGATATGCGAAGTCTTTGATTGAGTTTGTGGTTGAAAAATTTAAAGACAGATATTCTTTATTGCAGGTGGGAACCGGAGATAGTCCTTTAACCATTCCATTTTATGAAAAATGTGGATTTCAACGTTCTCATGTCGTGAAAGATTTTTTTGTGGATCACTATGCTCATCCGATTTACGAAGCGGGTGTACAATTGATCGATATGATTTATTTACAAAGAAAGTTGTAAGAACGATTCGTGGGAATAAAAGTAAAAGCGAAAGTGGAGAATTAACGTAAGAGCAGATGATAATGAGGAAAAGTGGGATAAATTACTAAAAATTAAAACTTCGGGAAGGGATGATACACAGGCGGATCAATATCGATATCCTTTCCTATCAAACAAGATGTCATTCGATAGGAATAGAATACGATGAACGTATTTATAAAAAAGCAAAGGAAAATCAAGTATTAGCAGTTTCAGGGAAAAGAGTCCAGATAGAAATGGAAAATGCAGAAGAGTTCATCATACCAAAGGATGTAGATAGAATTTATTTTTTTAATCCGTTTGCGTTAGAAATTCTTCGTAAAGTGATGCATAGAATTTTAGATTCCTATTATGAAAATCCGAGAAAACTGCAGTTGTATTTTTACTATCCGTCTGATGAATATGTTTCCTATTTAATGACTGTTGAAGAATTGATGTTTTTAGATGAAGTGGATTGTAGGGATCTTTTTGCCGGAAATGATAGAAGAGAGAGAATTATAGTATTTGAATTAGGTGGTGAATAGAATGATAGATATAGAAAAATGGATAAAACAATCTTTAAATTTACTAGATGAGACTTTTCAAGATAGAGTATGGTTTGTTGGTCTGCAAGGAAGCTATGGACGTGGTGAGGCAACAGAGACAAGTGATATCGATATGGTTGTGATTTTGGATGAATTATCAGCAGAAGATATATTGAAGTATCGAAAACTTGTGGATAGCCTTCCACAAAAAGAATTGGTTTGTGGATTCCTTTCGGGGAAAGCAGAATTGATGAAGTGGGAAAAATCAGATTTGTTTCAATTTTGCTATGACACGAAAGCGATTCGAGGAAGTTTAGATGATGTGTTATCAACGATAGCTGCTGAAGACGTGATGCGTGCAATTAAAATCGGCGCTTGCAATATTTACCATGGTTGCGTGCACAATATGTTATATGAGAGGGATGAAGAAATACTAAAAGGATTGTATAAATCAGCCGCTTTTGTTGTGCAGGCAATCTGTTATCGGCAGACGGGAATGTATATTGGAAAACAAAAAGAACTGTTGGATATTGTTGAGGAAGAAGAAAAGATCATTGTACAGACTGCTTTGGACTTGAAGCAGGGGAAACATATAGAATTTGAAAAAATGTCCGAAAGATTATTTTGTTGGGCGAAGAAGTGGATTATAGAATAATTATAAAATTACTGTGAAACCTGTCGCAAAATCTTGTTGGAATTTGAGAATAGTGTTACAATCCTCTATAACAGAAATTTGGGGAAGACTAGAAAATATACAGGTGAGTTATGAAGATTGGAAAACGTAGTTCAAAAAAAGAAAAAAGAGCCATGAGTGTATCACTTTATGCGAATTTGTTATTCGTAGTGGTGGAGCTTGTAATGGCGATGGTAACAGGTTCTCAAGCGGTACTTTTAGACGGTGTTTATGATGGGGTAGAATTTTTAATGCTGCTTCCGTCTGTCTTTTTGATTCCGCTTTTGTATCAGCCAAGTAACGAGAAATATCCATTTGGACACATGCAGATGGAGACGGTATTTATCGTTGTAAAAGGTATTATTATGTTGTCTGTAACGGTGGGGCTGATTTTTAACAGTATTCGAACATTGATTACAGGAGGACATTCCATTGATTTTGGAATGGTAGCCTGGTTTGAATTATTTGCAGCGGTATTAGGAATTGCGGTGACGTTGTATTTAGTACGAAAAAATAAGAATATGAATTCTCCTTTGATTGCAGTAGAGATGCAGGGGTGGAAAATAGACAGTATGCTGTCACTTGGAATGACCGTTGCGTTTTTCCTTCCAATGTTGGTGCGATTTGATTGGATGGATAAGATTTCACCATATTTGGACTCTATATTGACGATTGTACTTTCTATGATTATGCTTCCGGAGCCGATACGGACTGTCTTTTCAGGAATCCGAGATCTACTTTTGATATCTCCGGAAGAAGAGACAGTAGAGGAGATTAAGGCAATTGTAGAACCGATCATCAAAGAAAGTAAATGTACAGAGATTTACTATGATATTTTGCGTACGGGAAGAAAACTTTGGGTCAGCGCTTATATTACGTTGAACAAAGACGAACTTTCTGTTCGTAGTTTTAAAAACTATCAGACGCGCTGTATTGCAGCACTTTCGGAAAAATATTCAGATTTCTACTTTGAATTATTGCCGGAGATTGAACCGGATGTAGACGATTTGAAAGAGATTGAATCAAAAGTGTTGGAAGCACAGTTTGCGGAAGCGGATGTAAACGAGGGATAGGCAAAAAGGGGGATGGAACTTTGCAAAAGAAACGAAATATTTGCTTGGCTTGTATTACAGCGGTAATATTTTGCGGATTTTTGGTTCTCTATATGTGGCAGAAAAAAGAAGCGGAGCCGATGTCAGCGACTGACTTTAAACTGAATACAATTGTGAAGATTACCATATATGATTCAAAAGATCCGCAGATATTGGAAGGGGCGATGGAGCTTTGCGATAAGTATGAGAAGATATTTAGCCGTACAGATTCGGAAAGCGAATTATATCGTTTGAATGCAGGGACTCTTCCGCAGGAAGATGGGTACTATGTATTGTCAGATGCCTGTGCAGAAGTAATCAAAACAGGACTTTTTTATAGCAATTTAACACATGGGGCGTTTGATATTACGATACAACCCCTTTCTTCGCTATGGGATTTTACATCCGAAGAAAAAGTAGTGCCAGAAAAAGAAGCGTTAGAAGAAGCGTCGCACCATGTAGGATATGAAAAAGTAGAATTGATTGGGAACAAGATTCGCTTTGCAGAAGAAGGAATGGCATTAGAGTTGGGAGGAATTGCAAAGGGATATATTGCGGATGAAATAAAAAAATATCTCGTAGAACATGGAGTTAATCGAGCGATTATTGATTTAGGCGGAAATGTTCTTTGTGTCGGAGAGAAAGAGCAGGGGAGACCTTTCCATATCGGAATTCAAAAACCATTTGCAGATCGAAATGAAACCGTAGGTACGATTGAAGTTTCGGGAGATTCGGTGGTGTCTTCTGGCATTTATGAACGGTGTTTTGAAAAAGATGGGACGTTTTATCATCACATTTTAAATCCAGAGAATGGGTATCCTTATGAAAATGACTTGGTATCCGTTACAATCATTTCAGAAAAATCCATGGATGCAGATGCACTTAGTACATCATGCTTTGCCCTTGGTTTAGAGACAGGGATGGATCTCGCCAATAATTATCCGAATACACAAGCCATTTTTGTGACAAAGGATGGAAAGCTGCATTTTACAGAAAACTTTGAAGAAAAGATTCCGATTACTTATGTGAAGTAACTCCACAGATATGTTTCAGCACGCTGCTTTCATTTTCAATCTGTGTTTTCAGTTCGATTATGAGGCGGCATTGCTGACGGATATCCAAAGAGCGTTCCTCACATTGTCTGCAAATTGCGTTCAACCGTTCGTTGTAGAGTTGCACACTATGATTGGTTGGATCTTTTTCTTTCATCATTTCTTGTTCTAATAGAGCTTTTTGATACATGGTTTCTACCGTTTCCAACTGTTTTAAAAGCTCCGGAATCTTTTTCAAATATTCGTTATACACTTCAATTCGATGACATTCTTCCTGATCGTGAAATAATAATTCCATAAGTACCCTCCTTGATTGATATGATCTGTTGCTTACAGTATATCGGAAATGAGGGAGGAAGTAAAATGATTCTGTCGGATTATGCAATCGGGAGTTTGACAGTTGAATCATTGAAAATCACCTTGCAGGTCTTATAAAACCTGCATTTTTTATGTCAAATTTTATGTTTTTATATGTACTTGTCTGTAATAGTGTGGTATACTAAAAGAAAAAAGGATTTTTTATCATGTACATAGCAATCACAGGCAGTAAAAATAATAAAGATGTATATATTTATCGTTCCTTCCGCAAAGAAAACGGAAAAGCCTCTTCATGTATTTACAAAAAACTCGGGAAGTACAATGCTCTTTTGGAACAGTTCGATGGAAATGAAGACAAACTGATGACATGGGCAAAAGAACAGGCTGCTAAGGAAACCGAACTTTATAAGCAGCATACCGGAAAAATTTCTGTAGAGTTTTCCAAAGCTGCAGCTATCCCTATGAATGAGCGCCGTTCTTTCAATGTAGGTTATCTATTCCTTCAGAAACTATGCTCACAGCTCCGTTTAGATAAAGTCTGCCGAACCATTAAAAGCAGGCATAAATTTAAATATGATCTGAATGCAATACTTACAGATCTCGTCTATGCGAGGATTCTTTCCCCTGCCAGCAAACTAGCTAGCTACGAGTACTGCCAGTCTTTGTTGGAACCGCCTAAATACAGTCTCCAGGATGTTTATCGTTCTCTTTCTGTGATTGCAGGGGAGTCTGATTTCATACAAAGTGAGCTATATAAAAACTCAAACTTCATCCATCCACGAAATAATAGAGTCCTTTATTATGACTGTACGAATTATTACTTTGAAATTGAAGAGGAAGATGATTTCCGGCGTTACGGAAAAAGCAAAGAAAACCGTCCTAATCCAATCGTAACGATGGGATTATTTATGGACGCAGATGGTCTTCCCCTTGCCTTTGATATTTTCCCTGGAAACCAGAATGAACAGACAACTCTGAAGCCTTTAGAATCCAAAATTCTTCAGGATTTTAACTGCAGTGAATTCATATACTGTTCTGATTCCGGACTTGGCAGTTCAAGTAACCGAAGATTCAATTCTTTAGGAAATCGGGCTTATATCATCACGCATTCTCTGAAAAAAATGAAAAAGGAAGATCGTGAGATTGCTCTGAACCCGACTCAGTTCCGCAGAATTGGATCCGATCAATTTATAGATATCCGTAAACTAGACGAATCGGATGAAGAGGTTTATAACTCAATCTACTACAAGGAAGTGCCTGCTATTACAGGTGACATGGATGAGACTTTAGTTGTCACCTATTCCCCTAAGTACAAAGCCTACCAAAGAAAAATCCGTGCCCGACAAATTGAACGGGCTAAAAGGATAATCACAGCACCTGGACGCAAAAGAAAAAGGAAAAACCAAAACGATCCTATGCGCTTCGTAAAAAAGACTTCCGTTACTACTGATGGTGAGATTGCTGAAAAACAAGTTTATGATCTTGATGAAGAACAAATCCAAAAAGAAGAATTGTATGATGGTTTTTATGCAGTTATCACAAATCTGGAAGGCGATATTTCAGAGATCATAAGGATCAATAGGCAGCGTTGGGAAATCGAAGAAAACTTTCGGATCATGAAAACAGAATTCGAAGCAAGACCTATATATGTCAGAAGAGAAGACCGGATAAAAGCCCATTTCATGACCTGCTATATCAGCCTTCTGCTCTATCGTTTACTGGAAAAGGAACTTGGAAATATTTATACAGCTGATCAGATATTGGAAACATTACGCTCAATGCAAATGACACTGCTAAGCACAGCGAGTGGATATATCCCCTCTTATACAAGAACCGAATTAACCGATGCATTACATAAAACATTTGATTTTAGAACGGATTATGAATTCATTACCAAAACAGATATGCGAACTCTTATCAAAGATACAAAGCAAATAAAATCAAAACCGAAATAATATAGTACATATCGCTGCAAAAAGAAAAACGGCTACAGTGCCCATATTTACTGGGGTTGTAGCCATTTTTTCACCTTATAACTGTCAAAGATGGGATATGATCTGTTGCTTACAGTATATCGGAAATGAGGGAGAAAGTAAAATGATTCTGTCGGATTATGCAATCTGTGAATCATATAGGAAGAAGGACATCTTTGCCTGTTCTCCGTTAATATGGAATGTGGTCTCTTTTTGACCACGTCGAATCATGCCTTGGTGTTCGTAAAATCCATAGTTACAGCTTGTGTCTGTAAATAAGTAAAAGTTTTTGAGCTTTTGAGACTTCATATAATCTAAAAGAGAACGGAATAATTCTTTTCCGATTCCTTTTCCACGGGCGCGAGAAGATACTGCAAAAAAGGAAACTTCACCTTCATAAGTGCAGCCGGTTTCTTTAATTAAATCTTTGTCGATATGATTGACACTTTCGAAGGTTTTCATAACTTTTCGTCCTTCTTTTGATAGATAAATAGAGATTAAAGCGCCAATCTGTTTCAAACGATAATGGAACGGACATTTATGGGAAGCAGCGTTTTTTCCCATGATGATGCCGATTGGAATATCATTCTCAAGAGCAACCTGTGTATAAGTCTGGTTAGAAAGACAGCTATAGAGGTAAAGCATAGAAAGCTTTTTAGCGGTTTTGGGTGTGGTAAGGCGGTCGTAGTTCCATGCTTCTTTGATAATATCTGCAACGTATGGTGTATCTTGTTTTTGAAATTCTCTGTATGTAATTTTTTTCTTCATTTTGTATTCTCCTTTGTTATTGTTTGTGATAATATGATTGTAAAGTATTCAGTAACTGTAAAGTCAAGAGGAAATTTTATGGAACAGGGAAGATTAAGATTTACAACAGCACAGTTTGCAAAAATGCATCATTTGAATAAACGGACATTACACTATTATGATGAAATCGGGCTTTTTTCACCAATGTATAAAGGGGAAAATGGATATCGCTACTATGACTATATGCAAAGTATGGAATTGGAAAATATCAGAATGTTAAAAGAGCTTCATATGAGTATTGAAGAAATAAAATCGTATATGGAGAACCCGGATTCAAAAGCATTTTTAAAAATCGCAGAGGAAAAATCAGAAGAAATTGATGCAGAAATACGGCGTCTGAAAAATGTAAAATATGTGTTGGAACAAAAGAAAAAGCAATTGCTCGAGTGTGAACAGATGAAGGATCTTGAGGTAAAGGTTGTAGAGCGAGAGGAAGAATATGTATTGATGACGCCGTTAAAGATCAGCCAGTATCATATGGAAATATTGATGCCGCATCTGAATCAAGTATGGGAGTTGGAACAATATAAGGTGGGATGCGGCAGTTATATTTCTCTCGATAAAGTACGAAATCATGACCTTTCAGAGTATGACGGAATCTATACGCCGGTACGGAAGAAAAAGCGAGGTTTCCAGTTCGACAAGCTTCCGGCAGGACGTTATCTCTGTGGGTATATGGTTGGCAACTTTTATAATCCGATGCCTTTATATCAGAAGATGTTTCAATTTGCAGAGCAGGAAGGATTGCAGTTGGTGGGCTATGCATTTGAAATCGGAATCAATGAATTTACAGTGAAAGATGAGTCAGAGTATGTTACGAAAATTACTATCCGAATTGAAGAATAAGAAAATCTTAAAGATTTTGTTCTGATTTTATTAAAAAAGATATGTTATTCTTTCAAAAGAGTTAGGGAGGATGACGAGTATGAAAAAGGAACAAAAAATTACAACTGGATTATTGGTGATTTATCTTATCATTTTAACATGGATCATTTTATTTAAAATGCAAGTTACAACAGAGATGCTTCCATCGATCAGAAATATCAATCTGATTCCTTATGGTCAGTCTGTGATCGTGAATGGAAGAACTGACTTTTCGGAAATCTTAAATAATGCCATTGCTTTTATTCCGGTTGGCGTCTATGTGGCAATGTTAAAACCGGAATGGTCTTTCGTAAAAAAAGCGCTTCCGTCAGCAGGAATCAGTTTGATTTATGAAGCTTTGCAATATGTATTCGGGATTGGCGCGACAGACATTACCGATGTAATCAACAATACAATCGGAGGAATTGTGGGTGTGTGCATTGCTGCTTTATTTTTTACAATGTTTAAGAAAAAGGCATATAAGGTGTTACATGCATTGGCAATCATAGGGACAGTTTTAGTGTGCGGACTTATGGTGGTTCTGATTGTAGCGAATTAAATAACAAAAGGTATTCTTTTACATTTTAGACGCTCGATAATGAGCGTCTATTTTTTGTGATATTATCTGTGGAAATGTGAAACACAAAGTCTATGGTTTAGATAAATCTTGTTGAAAGCCTAAAAAGTAGTTGAAGATACACAGCGGGCGAATTATAATGAATCTTATCATATATGAGTAGGTGATGCGAATGAATCAGGAAGCGCAGGAGTATTATAATATTGCCAGTTGGACAAAAGATAAAGTAAATTACAATCGAGTATCGAAATTTAATACGAATAAACATAGACAGGTCTTGCATGGACAAATATGGTTTTGTGATTTAGGGTATAATGTAGGAACGGAAAAAAATAAAATGCGTCCAGTACTGGTTATGTCCAATAATAAAATTAATAATTCTGAAAAAGTGGTAGTTGTTTGTATTACTGATGCAAAAGGAAAAGTAAATGCAAGATGTCTGCCAATACAGGATTCATGGTTTTTGCTATATTCTGATACAGAAGATGAAGAAAAGCAAGTGATTCCGGGGAGAATAATACCAGCTACAATGCATACTTATGATTTTTTAGATAAAGACAGTATGATTCAATGTGAAGAAATACGTGCAGTTAGTAAGGCAAGGCTGGATGTAAACCGTGGGTGTATTGGTACTTTGACGCCAGAAGACTTTAATCTTGTAAAGGGAAAATTCAAAAGAGCATACAACCTATAAAAATGTGACCGCTAAAAATTTGTTGACAAAGAGAAGGCAGTTGCATATAATAAAAAAGAACAGAGATACTATGATTAAGTTCCTCGCTTGAGTAATCAAGATACAGTGGATACTTTATAAATGTTTAAACGAAGCCGTAGGACCGTAAGGTATAGCTTCTGGAGGCTCCCCAGTTTATCTGGGGAGTTTTTCTATTATCATGTTTGATAACATAAAAATTAAAACAGAATAAAAAAGAAATCAGGCAGGATATGTTTCCATAAAAGAAAGGTATACTGCCTCTTTTGCATGAAGGAGAGAAAATGTAATTTGCACAGTAAACTTGGCGATAATAGGATTGAAGAGTGCATGGAGGTGTGTTGTATGGAGAAGATGAATAAAGAAGATATTTTGATGAGAAGCAAGCAGGAATATGAAAAGAACCCGGTTGATGAGGGAGAAATGGAGTGTATCAATCGTGCGAATAGATTAGGAGTCCAAATTTTTACTTGGGTAGGGATTGCGTTGATGCTTATTGACAGCTATCAAGGGAAAACAGTGAGCAACACGTTTGGACTTTTAGGAATTTTTTATGCTACAAATTCCTATGCAAAATATTTGCACACAAGAGAGAAAAAAGATTTCATATGGACGATAGTATTTGCTATGTGTTCCATTTTAAATATCGTGGCATATATCATTAATGTTTTTATGGTGTAAAACAGTTGAAAATATGAATTTGAGGGAATTATGCGAGAAAAAGATAAATTAGAATTAAAGAATAATTTGAAAGAAGTTCGTGCAGAGAAACATCTGTCACAAAGCCAATTGGCTGAACTTGTAGGTGTTTCAAGAAATACTATTAGCTCGATTGAAACAGGGCAATTTAACCCGACAGCAAAGTTAGCGTTGATCTTGTGCGTTGCATTAGACAAAAAGTTTGAAGAACTATTCTATTTTTAGGATTTGGAGTAGAAGGTATTCTTTTATATTATAGGCGTTCAATATTGAGCGTCTATTTTTGTAAGGTGAACAACTTCCGGGAAAATACGGCAGACTGTAAGAAGATTGTAAGAACTGATTGCTATAATGAAACTATAAAAGAAATATATGACAGGAGGTTTTACTATGGCTATACTTGAAACAAAGAATTTGAAGAAAATATATGGTAGTGGAGAAAATGAGGTTCACGCTTTGGACGGTGTATCGATTTCCGTAGAAGAAGGCGAATTTGTTGCAATCGTCGGTACGTCCGGAAGCGGAAAATCCACATTGCTCAATATGTTAGGTGGGTTAGACCGTCCGACGTCGGGGAGCGTCGTTGTCAGAGAAAAAGAGCTGATGAAGATGAAAGAGGAAGAACTAACGATTTTCAGACGGAGAAATGTTGGGTTTGTCTTCCAAAATTACAACCTGCTTCCGATTTTGAACGTGTATGAAAACATTGTCTATCCGATTGAGATTGACGGCAGCAAGGTAGATAAAGAATTTGTCAGACAGATTATTTATAATCTTGGATTGGAACGTAAACTAAAAAATATGCCCAACAATCTTTCTGGCGGTCAACAACAACGTGTGGCGATTGCAAGAGCTCTTGCAACAAAGCCTGCCATTATTTTGGCAGATGTAAACTGAACCCCATGTGCTTACTGTACATAGCGTGTACACAGTAGGATTATATGACAATATAGGTACATGATACACAAGTAATGAGAAAAAATGTGTATGCAGTAGGAAAAAAGTATTGATATCTGGTATGAGGAAAGACATCCTTGTAGCAGGTTTTTTATTGTCTATAATAGACAGGTATAAAGGTAATATTTTAGTGGTATGTCCGAATAGCTTTTTTACGATAAGTGGGTATACTGGTGTGGTAAAGAGAAGAGGTGATGACTATGGCGTATTGCTATGATGGGAAAACATATGAAACGATAAAAGAAATGGCAGAGGAATATGGAATTGACCGTCAAAGAATATATTCCTTCCGGCGCCGAGGCTGGTCGCTAGAAGATGCAATGCAAATGTGTGTCAATGATGTGCGAGGAAGAGGGCGACTTTTTGAATACAATGGAAAGTTATATCGTTCGCCTAAAGCGTTGGCTGAAGAATATGGATTACCTTGGAATTCATTAGCACATTACATACAAAGGTGCAAAACAGTAGAAGAAGCGGTAGATCGTTGCAAAGAGGCACAAGAGAAGAAAATTATGCTATGGGGCAAAAAATATCAGAGCAGATATGAGGTGGCAACAGCATTTGGAATTAGAGAGACTTCCATTTCAGCCAGAATCCATACAAGAAACAGGACATTAGAAGAAATTGTTCTTGAACTATTGCAGAAAGAACCGATATGTTTTGAAGGAAAATCCTATAATATATTGGTAGAATTGTGTGCGGAGTATCAAGTGCAGCCCTGCAATGTTTTTGAACGCTTGAAATATGGGAAAACATTGGAGGAAGCTATTTATTTGCCGATCAGGAATAATGGGAAAAGATATGAAATTGAGTATGAAGGGAAAGTATATCAGAATGCTGCTTTTTTATGCAGGGAATATAATATCTCCAAGCTGTTAGTATATGGACAACAGCGCTATAAACCAGAATATTCGTTTATAGAATGTTTCCGTTTAGTGAAGCAATTACGGGATGAATGTGGGTGGCCCAAGACTGAGGTATTTGCTTTTATTCCAAGATGTAAGATTCAAGGGAAATTCTATAAAAGGATATCGGATTTTGCATCGGCTGTCGGCATGACCAGAGGGCAGATAGATACCTATAAATCCCGACACCATCATAAAAATATGATTGAAGCATTACAGGAAATGAAGAAAGACCGTATTCCAGCGTATAAGACGGAATACGGTCTTTTGCCATATAGTGAAGCCAGAAAGAAAAAATACACATCTAAGCAGTTGGAACAATTAGAATATGTCCCAAGTGCATTGCCGCGATACCCTATGCTTCAGTCCTTTGATTTTACACAAGACAGTATGGATATACTTCTTCGATATGAGGAATTATTTCAAAAGCAATCCCAATGTAAGAGAGAGTGGAGGGAACAAAGATAAAGGAGAGTGGGAAAAGAAGAGGGGAGAAGAATTATAGGAAATGTTTCTTTTCCGGTTTAGAGAAGCCCGGAAAAGAATGTGTTGATATCGGTATGGAAGATTTTTGCAAGGGCAACAAGTTCCGATACCTTGATGTTCATACGGTTGGTTTCCAGCTTGGCATAGGTACTTTTGGACATGGAGATACCCATCAGGTTTAATTTTGCAATGACCTGGTCTTGCGTAAGTTTATTTTGATAACGGATGGCTTGGATATTTTTGCCGATATCCATGTCTGGTCTGATCTTCTGCATGATAGAATCCTCTCATTTCTCAATGTTTCGTAATAAAGAAACTTTATATTGATTTTACTGATTTCACTTTTTATAATGTTTCGTAATAAGGAATTATTTGTGCAAAGGGGAATGATTATGCATCAGAGCGATATAGAACGGTTTGCTTTCCTGTTTTTATGTGGAAAGCGTGACAGGGAAATCCTGCTGGGAAAAGAAAAAATGACATTTTCAGATTTGGACAGGCTGACGTATGTTACCGATTTCCTTGGTCTGACAAGATTGAACCTGGATATTTGGCATCATTATGGAGAACAATTCCGAGAACATTTTCAAAGACTGGAACAGTTATATGATGAAACCTGCAGTATTGTTTCTTGTGATATAACCGAAATTGATTTATATTTGCAGGATAGATGGTCACAGGAATTTTGTAACAATGTACCAGACAGAAAGATCCGGAAGGAACTAAAAGAATTAGTCAAAAAGATCTATAAAGAAAAGGGAATGGAAATCCCAGAAGAGACAGGCATCATTTAGGTGTCTGTCTTTTCTTTTGGAAGGGAGGTGATAGCAAAGGTGAGTATCAGTATCCATGAATTATTGGCAGTAGCCAGGGAGTCGGAGGGTGTGAAGGCAGTACAGGGAGATGCCATGCTATGTGAGAAACGGTTTGCACCGGACACCCGGTATATGGTGGAGTTTTTAGTGTTGAAGCAGACAGAGAAGTTTGAGGAAGCGGGAATATATCATCGTTATTTTTTAACAAAGAAAGCATATTACGAAATGATAGAGTTACAGAGCCAGGGAATCCTTCGCTTTCAAAGACAGGCTCTTGTTTTGGAAGGAACACTGCATTATCTTCCTGTCCAAACATTTTTTCGAGACCAGGAGTAGGAAGAACAACAGGCTGGAAAGAAAAGAATGCCTGCCGGGGCGCGCCTTTGGGGGCAAGGGCTCTTTCAACGGAAATTTTACATAGAACAGAAAAGAAGGGAGTGGTAAGTGATGGTCATTGGAATCGACCATGGATATTATGCCATCAAAACAAAGCAGGTGTGTTTCCCCACAGGGATCATCCGGTATGAATACGAACCCTATACCATGCAGAATGTTCTCCAGTACCAGGGAGAATATTATGTGTGTGGGACTGGGAGACAGACATTGGTAAAGGACAAGACCGCCAACGACAATTATTATCTTTTGACGCTGGCAGCGCTGGCACAGGAGATTCGAAAGCGAAAGGGGGAAAGGACAGCGAAAGTTGTTCTTGCAGCCGGACTTCCCCTTACCGGGTTTGGAAGGGAAAAACAGAAATTCAAGGAATATCTATTTCAAAAACAGCTAATCCGTTTTTTATATGAAGGGGAACGCTATGAGATCCAGATTGAGGATGTGAAATTGTTCCCCCAGGGATATTCAGCCCTGGCTCTTTATCCAGAGTATTTAAAAGATGAGCCTTCTGTGCTTCTTGTGGATATCGGAGGCTGGACGGTGGACTTGATGCGGCTTGATAATGCTGTTCCTAACGCAGCTACCTGTAGAAGTCTGGAACTGGGTGTCATCCGTTGTATGGATGAGATCAGAGAACAGGTAAGGAGAAATACAGGACTGTCGGTAACGGAGACGCAGATCGAGCGTGTCTTACGTGGAAAACCCAGCAGCATGCCTGCGGAAGTGGTGTCTTTGATTGAGAGGCAGGGCAGGCTTTATATTGAGAAAATCCTGTCTGCGATCACCGAGGCAGGCTTTGACCTGCGGGCAGTCCCTTCCGTTTTCATGGGAGGCGGTGCTGCTATTTTTAAACACCGTGTAAGCGAGCAGGACCGCCTGTGTCGCCCGATTTACTTGACGGACGTCCATGCCAACGCTGCCGGATATGAACGGATTGTGGGGCAGATGAGGACGCTGTGAGCCGCCCGGTCTTTTCCTTCCGCCCAAACCTTAAGAACCCGGAACATGAAAAAGCGTGGCAGCTTTTGATGGAGATTCCGACAGGGCAGAGGAACCAGTATCTGGTGGATGTGATCCTGGAACAAGAAGAGAGGGAAACTTTAAAAAGACTCATTCAGGAGGCTGTTCGGGAAGAGTTAAAATGTGGCGATGTGGAACGGATGCCAGCACAGGAAAAGGAAGAAATTCCCGGTCAGATGCTGGATTTTTTATTTCAGATGGAGCAGGAGTAAAGGGGGTGAGGCCTATGGACAAAGAAAGTATGGCATTGTTGGATCTGCTTGGGTTTTGCATGCATTTGACATGGATTCTTTAGTGGGTATTGTGAATAGCTTTCTTTCAAACTTTGGAGTATGTTGTGTATAACAAAACGAAAGGAGAAACGCAGATGGCAGAGATGAAGAACATATGCGGAAAGATCCCGGTGGAATTACATGAGAAAGTACGAGCCGAGATCGAAGAAAGGGAAACAAGTACACAGATCTTTATCCGGCAGGTGATCGAAGAACACTTTAACAGACTGGAGAACAAAGGAGAAGAAAGCATGGAAAAAAGAACATTAGCAGTACAGGTCACAGAGGAATTATTCCAGAGAGTCAAATGGGCAGTCACAAAGGAAGGCATCAAACAGAAAGATTTTATCATCCGCATCATCGAAAAAGCGGTGGAAGAGGTAGAAGCCAAATGGAAGGAACTGGAACAGCCGGAAGAAAACGCAGAAACAGATAGACTGGAAGAAGCAAAAGAAACTGCGGAAGATGTCTATGAAGAAGAGACTACCGAAGCGGAAACCGAAACAGTGGAAGCCGCAGAGGAAGAGGCGGATGCAGAAATTTCTGAGGATGCAGAGGAAGAAGAGATTCCGGAATCCGGGGAAGAAACCGAAGAGATCGCATAATGCCAAACAAATAGAACTATAAAACCAGCAGGCGGTGTGGGAGAAAAACCATGCCGCCTGTTTTTTTATTCAGCAAAGGAGGTTGATAGCCGCAACCATTCGATTTTTTGATTTATTCAGCGGGATCGGGGGATTCCGGGAAGGGTTAAGACGTGCAGGCGGTTTTACCTGTGTGGGACACTGCGAGGTGGATGCTTATGCGGATAAGAACTACCGATTGCTGTTCGACACAGAAGGGG
>URRQ01000032.1 GCA_900550235.1 uncultured Lachnospiraceae bacterium | reverse complement strand
TTAGATTCATGGCACAGTTATCACTTCAGATACTGTTCCGTGAATAATTTAGGTTTATTTAATATTTCTTTGTTATTGTTCTTATTTATTTGTTCGTTATAAAAGAGATATAATTTTTCAAAATCCCAAATTTTCATTATAAAGTCTATATTGCCATTACAATGATACTCAAACCATAATTCATTTGTTTTAATTTCATATTTTTTCAATATATTTATAACTCTACTTATATAATACTGATTTTCTTTTGAAATAAGTGTCTCATCCATTCGTTCTGATGCATAATCATAAATTCTTTCTATAGATAACATCTATCTTCCTTCTTTCTTTTTAATCGGTATAATATGTTATACATCTTTCAAATAATTGTTCATCTTCTTCTCCTAAAATGTATGTTTCTATTCCAAATGTATTTTGAATCTCATTTGCGCGTTTCCTAGCTTCTTCGCTAGTAACCTTTCTCTTAGCATTAGATAAATATGCCCACTGTAAATCTTCTTGAAAAGGATACATTACAATAGCAACTATATTATTTGTTGTATTAAAATGTTTTAAATAATCTATATTTCGTTGCAAATATTCACTTTCATCATAGTAATTGCATACCAATATAAATCCATCTGGATCCGTTGCATATAATAAATTATTTTGATGTATAGGCATATATCTTAAATTTCCCGAATCATAACTTATTGTTTGACTTTGTGAACCTACTATGATAATATCCGGATTTTTCTCCTGAATATTATTTATCATGTCATTAATCATCATAATTTCATCCATTCCATCTAAATATGCCGTGCTTTCATAGCCCATTGGATACACTTCATCTATACCGAACAGCTGAGAAGATGGCTCCGTTCCAAGTTGTCCAACTTTATATCCATTCTGTTGAAAACATTCTCTTAATTTTAATTGTAAGGTAAATTTCCCTTGTCTTGATGTTGTTCCTGTTATGCACAAAGTTGGAACCCCTATTTTATATAGTTTACCAAACCGATTATGTGGTAAATTTTCTTTCTTTACACATGGGACATAAACATTATTTAAATATTCTTCTTTTCCCTCATTTGTAAAATTATCAAACATAAATACATTTTTATTATATTTTCTGCTTAATTCTAACAATTCTTCTCGATATTTTCTTCCAACTACTCGTTCAAGTTTATCTAAGTGCCCCAAGATGAGCGTATCAAAATCGTCTTCCCATCTTATGTCATCAATATCTTTTATTTTATAATCTTTCTTTATAGTATCAGTTTTCAAAATTTGAGATGTTCTTTTCCCACATGTTCCCATATATTTACTATCATAAACCCCTTTAAGTTTAAACTGAAGCAAATGAGAAAATCTAACCATAGAATGAATCTCTTTATTAAACGGAAATACAACTGCACTTTCTATAATAAATGGTCTTTTCTTTCCCATATTTTTTTCATATTCATACACTTTTTTAGCAAATCTTTTCAACAATTTCTTTATATTTTGAAGATTATTTTCCCCACACTCTTCTCGCATTTTTTTATAAATCAAAGAAGATATATATGGACAGGCAAAGCTAGTTCCTGATACGCGTTTTTCTTCCCCATTTAGCCAAGGTAACCTATGTGTAATTCCGCATCCCCTAACATTAATTATCTCACTCTCTACATATTCATATTCATAAATATGTTGACAATTTAAAGAAATATCTACGCCAATCACGCTACTATATGCAGCTGGATAACTAATAGATCCATCATTTGCAAAAGCAGCTACAATAATACTTCCATTATTTTCCAAAAAATTACATATATCTTTCAACTCATTTTTTATTTCGCATGAGTGAATACCGCAACTCAAATTTATTATCTTCCCTTGGTATTTCTGTGAAATATATTTCAAACTATCAATTAATAACCTTTCTGAGACCTCCATATCTGTATCAAATATTTTCACAACCAAAATTTTAGCACTTTTATTTTCTTTCCATATCGTATAAAATATAGCTGTACCATGACCTATTTTGTCTTCAATATCAAAATCCTCAAGCATTTTTTCTTGTTGTGTATCATAGTATAGATGAATTCCCTTATATTTTGCATCCACAATCCTAGGATGTCTTGTATTTAATCCACTATCTATTATGATAAAGTCAAATAGTTCCATTTGCGTCTCCTTTTTTCATTCTTTTCTCCCAATAGATTTTATCTTAAATCAGCTTGGTGGACATTAGTATTGAGAATTATAATAATTTTAAAAAAATACTTAACACACACTTTATATAATGTGCGTGTTAAGTATTTTATAGTCATTAGCCTTTGATACCTGACTGTGCTACACCTTCAATGAACTGTTTCTGGAAGATGAAGAACAGTACAATCATTGGAATTACCGCAAGTACTGCTCCTGCCATCTGCGCAGGGTAGTTCGTTGAATACTGACCTTTCAACAATGACAATGCCGGAGCTAATGTCATCTTCGCCGGATCAGAGTTTACGATCAACGGCCACATAAAGTCATTCCATGCAAACTTCGCTGTGAAGATTACGAGTGCGACAATACCCGGCTGAACGAGTGGTAACATGATTTTTCCGAAAATCTGGAATCTGTTGCATCCATCGAGCAAAGCTGCTTCTTCTAATTCTTTTGGCAGCGACATGAAGAACTGTCTTAACAAGAACGTTCCAAATGCACTAAATAAGTTTGGTAAGAAGAGGCCTGGTAATGTATTGATCAATCCTAATTTCTGAATGATCATGTACTGTGGGATCAAGAAAATCTGACCCGGTACCATTAAGATTGATAACAGAACCATGAAAATTGCATTTTTGAACGGAAAATCAATTCTTGCAAACGCGTAAGCAGCCATTGTGCAGAATGCAACCTGAACTAATGTCGTTATAATTGTAACAATAATTGTATTGGTATAAATTGTTCCAAACGGAAGCACTTCGAGCACATATTTATAAGACTCAAGATTAAAAGCTTCCGGTAAGATAGTCGGTGGAATCTGCATAGATTCCGGCAATGTCTTAAATGATGTAAATACCATCCAAAGGAATGGGAATACAGTAATCGCAATACCGGCTATCAAAAGTATATGCATCAATAAATGATTTCTTTTTGCTGCAGTAGTCATCGTATTTCCTCCTTCCTTTAGTCGTAATTCACCCATTTTTTCTGTCCCCATAACTGAACGGCTGTAATGATCATGATAATTACAAACATAAAGATGGAGATTGCCGCTGCGTAACCTTTGTAACCATACATGAACGCGTTCTGATAGAAGAGTACGTTCATTGTCTTCACCTGGTTAAACGCAGGGTTCGTCGTTGGGTCGATCATCATGTAAATACTATCGAATACCTGGAACGCACCAATCAATCCTGTAATTGTTACGAAGAAGATTGTCGGTGTAAGTAACGGTACTGTAATTTTGAAAAATCTCTGTACAGGACCGGCGCCGTCAATTGCCGCCGCTTCATAATATGATTTGGAGATTCCCTGCATACCCGCAAGAAGAATGATCATATTATAACCAACGCTTCCCCAGATCGCTACGATCATAACACAGCCAAGCGCTGTTGACGGCTTAGTAAGCCAGCTCTGCGGCGATCCGCCAAACAATTTCACGATCTCATTGAAAATACCGTATTCACTATGGAAGATCAATTTCCAAACAAGAGCTACGGCTACTGACATCGTTACAGATGGCAGAAAGTAAATTGTACGGTAAAATGAAGTTCCTTTAATTTTAGAGTTCAATAAAGAAGCTACTAAAAGTGAAAGGGCAAGCCCGATCGGAACAGTAATGACTGCGTAAATAAGTGTATTCCTGAGCGCAAGAAGTAAATCTGGCTCCTGGAACAATTGTTTATAGTTTTCAATACCTATAAACGTAGTCATATTGAATTTATTTACATCATTAAAACTAAACCAAAAGTTCTGAATAAACGGGAACACATAAAAGATAAATAATCCAATCGTTACCGGAGCGATAAAGATATACGCTGCCACCCAGTCCTTTCTTTCTCTTTTACTGGCTTTCCTTTTTGCAGGTTTCGCCATTTTCTTTTCTTTGCTCATAAAACATCCCTACTTTATTACTTGTTCATCTTATCGAGGATTGCATCTGCTTCCGGTTTGATGCTCTTGCAAGCTTCTTCTAATGTGATTTCTCCCATCCATGCTTTTTCCATGTATGTCTTTTCAACCTGTGAAAGCTCAGATGTCACTTTGCAGTGTGGTAATAATTCTGCATTTTCTACGTTATCAAGGAATACCTGAAGGTTTAAGTCTGTGTGTGTTGTTGGGTAGATTTCCTGGCAATCATTTCTTGCAGAAATTACAACACCTGCTTCAGCCTGAATCTTCTGTGCTTCTTCGCTTCCTAACCATAATGCGAAGTCTGTTGCTTCTTCAGGGTGTTTTGTGTTTGCGCTTACAGAGAATGCTAAACCATTGATGATATCTGTGTTTTTACCGTTAAATGTCGGTCTGGAAACAATACCGTATTTTCCTTCTAATGTTTTGTTATATGAAGGAATCATGTAGTTACCTGAGAGATACATAGCTGCCTGTCCACCCTGGAACATAGCGTCTGGATCTGTGTTTGTCATCTGCTCAAGTGTTGGAGAAAGTCCTTCTGTTACGAAGTCTAACCATGGCTGGATACCGCCGATTGTTTTTGGATCATCCCAACCTGTTGCTGTATTATCTTCATTTAAGATATAACCGCCGTTAGCAAAAATTGTTGCGTCAAATGTTGTCTGTCCTGAGTTACGGTTAACCGGGCAAGCGTATACGCCTGGGATATTAGCTGCTTTGATTTTTTCTGCAGTTGCTTTGAATTCTTCAAATGTCCAACCATCCTTTGGATACTCTACACCGGCTTTGTCAAAGATTTCTTTGTTGTAGAATACAGCGTTTGTATCGAAATCTTTTGGAATACCATATAATTTACCGTCTACTGTATATCCGTCTACAAGAGGAGCAGGGAAGTTTTCATGAACTTTTAAGTCAGATTTTTTCTCTGCTTCTGTAAGATCCATTAAGATACCAGCTTCTGCATATTCTTCTACGTGAAGAACGTTCATTGTAATGATGTCTGCTGCAGAACCGCTTGTAGCGCCGGCTTCAAGTTTTGTCCAATACTCTGTCCATGTTGTAAGCTGTGTTTTTACAGTTACATTTGGATTTGCTTTTGTATAAGCTGCTGCCATTTCTTCCATTACAGGCTGCTGATCTGAATCCCATACAGCCATAGTAAGTTCTACCTTACCATCTTTACTTTTTCCACTGTCTTTTCCGCCGCATCCTGCGAGCATTGTTGCACCCATAGCCACACAAAGACCAAGAGCTGCTAATTTTTTCAAATTCTTTTTCATAACACATCTCTCCTTTTCTTTTTCTTTTTGAGAATTTGAATTACCACACTTCAAAAAGTGCATTTACATTTATATGAAGCCTCGTCCTAGAGACTCACATACATTACTCGTGACGGTAGTTCTCAAGTTCTACTACCTGTCCTCCATGTACTCTGGATTCCTCTGCTGCCAAAGCACAATAATGACTCTCTGTAGATACTTCCAAAGATGTTACATATGGACTTTCTTCTTTTTCTCCACTTAGCACATCTAAGAACTCTTCTACCATCTTAATATCTCCACCACCGTGTCCGGAAAAATCATCCGACAAAGAAGCAATATCAATATATGTTTCTTCTACATGAGGACCAAATTTTCTTAATACAATTTCATTTGCTTCAAAATCATTGGTATCCATGTTTACAATCAATTCACCTTTTGTTCCGTGGAACTTCGCATATCTGGAAATTCCTGCTGAAAAACCACACATTGTGAAGCTCATCGTTGTTCCATCTGTCATCTTTAAATTCACAACCTGATGATCCACTACATTGTTATCGCAGTGATATACACATCTGCCGTACGGTCCTGTCTTCAATGCTTCCAACACATTCTCTTCTGTTGGCTCTCCATTGACAAGTACATTTGCTGGCCATCCCTTATTTCCACCTTTTAATCCTGGATGCTCGCTATTGATATAAATATCAACTGCATTAAATGGGCAATCCTTCACCTTACAGTCTACGCAACGTTTTGCACATCCTTCCGGAGCTTTTTCTTCTTTGAATAAATATGTATCTCCGTAGGAAGAAAGGGATTCGCAAGTCTTACCAGCCAACCACATATATAAATCCATGTCATGACAACATTTCTGCAAAATCATCGGGCTTGACTCATCGGAATTTCTCCAGTTTCCACGTACAAAGCTGTGAGCCATATGCCACCAGCCTACGTTTTCAGAAGCCATGATGGAAACGATTTCTCCGATTGCTCCGCTATCCAACATTTCTTTTACTTTTTGGTAAATCGGTGTGTAACGAAGTACATGACATACTACTACGCGTCTGTTACATTCTTTTGCAACTTTTACAAGTTCTCTGCATTCTGAAAGCAGTGGAGAAATCGGTTTTTCCAACAATAGATGATATCCTTTTCTCAAAGCCACAATTGCCTGTCCTACATGCTGTCTGTCCTGTGTTGCAATAAACATAGCATCTGCAAGTCTATCCTGCTCTAACATTTCTTCTGCGCTTGCATAACAGTGCTCCTTTGGAACATCATATTCCTTTGCTGCTTCTTCTACTTTTTCCGGATCGATATCTGCAACCGCAACAATCTTCATCTTCTCCGGAAACTGTTTCTGTGCTCGTGCATATTCATCTTTTCCTCTGGATCCTAATCCTGCAATTGCAACTGTAATACATTTGCCCATCTTAATTTCCTCCTTCTTTAATCAATGACATAAGTCTGGTTTTCAAAATCTACAGTAACAGTTGTTCCATCTGAGAATACGCTTCTCTGAACCTGAATGTTTCCATCTACAAGTTCATGACGGACAAGTTCGCATTTTGCTACTTTTTCATGAAGATCAGACACAATCTTGCATCTGTCTCTCTGCTCTTCTAATGTGAACTTCACTCCTCCATCAAAGGAACCGTCTGTATTTGGATATGCTCCATCTCGCACAATATATGGCGCTCCACCATTTAATACGGCATATAACATATAGTCTTCATTTTCGCTTACCTTGTCCATCATCCATGGCTCAATCAAACAATCATGATATACAAGGTTGAATAATGGTACCGGAATACCTTTCTTTGGAGTTCCCGGTTTTTCCATCATAAATTCATACGGTGCATAGTGACACATTACCATACTTGGTACACACCAGTCGCTTACTTCCTCAGAGCTTGGAAGAATGTCTTTGGACAAAAGATATCTAAAGCAAAGCGCACGATAATCGTAACAATCTCTTCTTGTCATTCTGTGGTATGGATTCGCACATTCATCACCTTCATTACATGTGAACACATCCAAGTATGCTCCGTCTAATTGGATTCCTTTTTCTTCCAAATAACCGAAGTTACGTTTTACATAATATGGAGCTTGTGTTCCACAAAGATACGTCTGTGGTCCGCCTGCCCAGCGGTCATGTCCCGGAATCGTTCCATCTGCAAGCTGACATGCATAGTGCTCATCGTACGTTTCTGCTGCAAGATAATAATCTCTGTACTGATCATGGATACCAAACAGATATCCAAGTTCATGCATCGTATCTACAAGAGATTTCATTCCCTCTGTTCCACCTGCTTCTTCACAGATTGGATAATAATCAGGATGCTGATTGTCATATCCCGGTTGTGCCCATCCGTCTAAGTGGAGATAGAGCTTTTTCACACCAAGTTCATGTAACTCTCTCATCTCTTTTGCACGCTGTTCAAATGTAACAAGATTGTCATTTTTATGCGGATTTTCCGGATCATAAAAGCTTGAGTTATGTTGTACACTTGTTTTGATTCCTTTATGTACAAAAGCACAGCCGATCAAATCATTGATCGTTGGATTCTGGATTGCTTTTTCTGCAAGTGTCCGAAGTCTTCCTTCTTCCTTTACATATGCGCGATATACTTTACACATATCGTTATGATCACAGTCCTCTAAGAATGTATAACGTACGATTCTGCGGTAGTCCATCTTACCGAGACTTGGTTCAAAATGCATTCCCACATGTGTATATGGTCCGTTTTCCGGATGTTCTACATGCCATCCTGCATTCCATGGTGTCAAACAGATAGCAATATATCCTTCTCTGTCACGAATCTGAGAATACCATGGCATATATCCTCCGGCTGTTTCAAAAAATCCGTCAAATACAATGTTCTTTACTTCTGTTTCCCATGTATTCGGAAGTAGGATTCCCTGTTGCCAGTTCAAAAGCGAATACCAGCTGTCCTTTGCTTCTTCAAATTCCATCTCTCCCGGCCAGTAAACTCTTTTTATAGTCAACCCTTCTTCGCAAAGTGGGATCCACTCAAAGAACACATTTCCGCTTGCATATTCTCCCCATACAATCGTATCAAACGCATACGGAACTTGCTGACCGTTTACTTCAAATCCTTCATAATGACTTTGGATTCCTCTTCCTACACCTGATACAAATTCTTTGTGGCTGATTGTCTGTGCATCTTCAAAATACACTGTAGCTTCTTCGCATTCTATGCGCAATTTTGCATCTTCTCTGAATTTCCAAATCTGATTTCCCTTTTTCACAGAAAGGCTTAAGTTCTTTTCATCTAATGAAATCTGCATTCCATTCACATCAATCATCATCATTTTTTACCTCTTTCTGAAAATGCTTTAGTGATAATGTCTATTTTCTATTTTATCTTGCCTATATTGTATTACACTTTGAACAACATTGCTTATACTTTTGTTCATTAATATTGTTATATTATCTTTTTTCTGCTATACTTTTAACAAAGGAGGGGTAATATGGCATATGTGAAAACTTACCTAAAAAGAGAAATTGTGATTGATTCTATTATCACAATTCACTATTTTGAATATACGAAAGACTTTGTTTTTCACGGAGAATCCCATGATTTTTGGGAATTTTTGTACGTGGACGGTGGAAGCGTACTTGTTACAGCCGGAGGACAGGAAGTTCTGTTAAATGCAGGAGACATCATTTTTCACAAACCTAATGAATTTCATGCGTTTAAATCCGCCGGAAAATCTTCCTTGAATCTGGTCGCATGCTCTTTCGTGACCTATTCACCGGCAATTCAGTTTTTTGCCAATAAATCTTTCACCTTAGACGAAAAGGAGAGAAATATCATCTCTCTTATCATCAGTGAAGCAAAACAAACATTCCGTACCCCGATGCACATTCCATTTGTCGAGCAAGTATTATTAAAACCGGAGACTCCTTTTGCATCCCAACAATTGATTCTTCTCTACCTTGAATTATTTTTGATTGTTTGTCGGCGTTTTCATTCTGCAAATACTTCTCATAAAAATATGCCAAAACAACTTACGGTAGGTAATCATAATATGAAGAAAGAATTATTCAATCAAATTACGTCTTATATGCATACACACATTTGTGAACAGCTTACTGTTCAAAATATCTGCGATGCTTTTTCAATTAGTCGTTCTACATTGCATACTGTATTTTATGATCGAAAAGGCTGTGGCCCTATGGATTTTTTTAATCATTTAAAAATCGAGAAATCAAAAGAACTGATTCGAAGCGGAACAATGAATTTTACCGAGATTGCATATTTTCTTTCCTATAGCTCTCTCCCATATTTCTCGAAACGCTTCAAAAAAACAACGGGAATGTCTCCTCAAGAATACGCTTCCTCTGTAAAAGGAATCGCAGAAGCCTTTCAGGCTGAGTCAAAAAAGTAAAAACTTTCCTCACAAAAAACGGCAGCCTTATCGACTGCCGTTTTATTATGAAATTCTTTATAATTCTTATTAGAATTCTGCTTTTAAGAAAGCCTCGTATCCTCTTACTGTCTCGTATACGTCTGCTTTGCTTGTTACTTCCCAAGGAGCATGCATAGAAAGTACCGGAACACCACTGTCAATTACATCCATTCCGTACATTGCCATTAAGTATGCGATTGTTCCGCCGCCACCGGCATCTACTCTACCAAGCTCTGCTGTCTGGAATGATACGTTGTTATCATCCATAACTTTGCGAAGTTCTGCAATATATTCTGGGTTGGCATCATTGGAACCGTTCTTTCCACGACTTCCTGTATATTTGTTAAATACAATTCCCTTTGAGAAGAATGCTGTATTGCGTTTTTCAAATACTTCTGGGAACATTGGATCAAATGCAGCGCTAACATCAGAAGAAAGCATCTTAGAATTTGCCAATGCACGACGTACTTTTAATTCGCTGTAATCTGATGTAAGTGCAACAAGTTCTGCAACGATATTCTCAAATAAATTTGAGTTCATTCCACTTGCGCCTGTACTTCCGATTTCTTCTTTATCTACTAAGAGACAACAGCTTGTACGTTTTACGTCTTTTACATTTAAAAGAGCAAACAAGGATGTAAATGCACATACTCTGTCGTCCTGTCCATATGCCATGATCATACTGGAATCAAGACCACATTCTCTTGCTTTTCCTGCAGGTACAATTTCAAGCTCTGCAGAAAGGAAATCTTCTTCTTCGATTTCATATGTTTTTTTCAAAAGAGCAAGTACATTTGCTTTTACTGCTTCTTTTTCTTCTCCTGCAATCGGTTTATTACCGATAAGAAGGTCTAATTTTTCTCCTTCTACTACTTTTGCAGCATTCTTTTCCATCTGTTCTCCTGCAAGATGAATAAGCAAATCTGTGATTACAAGTACCGGATCATTTTCATTCTCACCGATTGCAACATTCACTCTTGTACCATCTTTTTTCACAACAACTCCGTGAAGAGCAAGAGGAATTGCTACCCACTGGTATTTTTTGATTCCACCATAGTAGTGTGTGTCGAAGTATGCAAATCCATCTGTTTCATACAATGGATTCTGCTTTAAGTCGATACGTGGGGAGTCGATGTGCGCTCCTAAAATGTTCATACCATTTTCAAGTGGTTCTGTTCCAATGTTGAATAAAGCAAGCGCTTTTTCATTGTATGCCATATACACTTTATCGCCTGCTGAAAGTTTAGCACCTTCACGAACCAGGTCACTCATGTTTCTATAACCTTCAGCTTCTGCCATCTGAACTGCTGTTCGCACACATTCTCTTTCTGTCTTACCAGCATCAAGGCAAGCGCAATATTTTTTGTTCACTTCTTCAAGCTCAGCAAGCTGTGCTTCATTGTAAACTTCCCATAAATTCTTACGTTCCATTTTCATGTCCTCCTAAAAAAATAAAATTATGAAAATTCTCTATCTCTTATTGTACCTCAAAATAACAAAAACGGGAAGATGTTTCTTCCCGTTTTTTTATGATATATAAAATTCCTTTTATTATCCTTTGATTCCTCCGGTTACACCACCGATAATCTTCTCTGATAAGAAAATGTAGAGAATGAATGTTGGCAAAAATACAATCACTACTGCCGCAAACATACCTGCCCAATTACCTGTATACTGCATAGACTGCAACATACCGTAAAGACCTACTGCTACCGGACGAAGCTGATCACTGTTTGCGAAAATCAATGATAAGAAATACTCATTCCAAATATTGATAAAGTTGAAAATTGTTACTGTAACAAGTCCTGACTGAGCCATCGGGAACATAATCTTCCAAAATGTCTTCGCCGGAGGACAACCATCAATAGCTGCCGCCTCTTCGTATGTCTTAGATAGATTTGCAAAGAATGTCAGCAAAAAGATTGTTGTATATGGAATATTGATTCCAATATACAAGAAAATCAAAGTCGTTTTGCTGGCAACTACATTATTCAAAATTCCCATATTTGCTACAAGACAGAATAGTGGAAGCACGATCATCGTAATCGGAACACCCATTGCCGTTACAAATCCCGTCTGAATAATTTTATTTCCCAGGAACGTATATCTGGCAAGTACATATGCTGCCGGAGCACAAATCAAAATTAATGCTACACAAGAAATAACGGAATACAAAAGAGAGTTCGTAAAGAACGTTGCTACACCTCCGTCTCCCCATGCTGCAGTATAATTTTCAAAATGAAGACCTGTCTCAAAATCCAATACCTTTCCAGCAAAGATATCCGGAGTTGTTGAAAGACTTGCTGCGAGGATCCAGCCAAGCAATACAAATGTAAACACTACCCATGCAATGATAATAATGTATCCCGGAGCAAGTTTCAGCTCTTTTTTCCAATTAAATTTTTCTTTTATCTTAGGTTCTTTATTTTTAGCCATCCCTTTACTCCTCCTTTCTAGAATTCCAAATCATCATCTTTTAATACTGCATTACAAATTGTAAATACAAGAACTACACACAAGCAAAGAATAATACCGATTGCTGCTGCATATCCTGCATTACGTTCTGTTACCGCATTACCTGCACCGAAAATCTGTGTATACATATATTGTACCGGAACGATTGTCGCTTTATTTGCTGTTACTGATGAGAACATCTGTGACCATACAAAAAATGCAGATGTTGTAACTGTCCACATTGTAATATTCGTCTTGAACACGCCCTTTAAAAGTGGAAGTGTCATATAGCGAAACTGCTGAAGCTTATTGGCTCCATCAATAGTAGCCGCCTCATAAAAGTCCGGACTGATTCTCTCAATGCCACTCATCCAAATTAGCATATGATATCCGATCATACCAAAGCAATAGGCAATCAGCAATGCCATAAACGCATTCTCCGGCGCCAACCACTGCATTTTTGCAAGATGATCAGCTCCTATCATTTTGAAAAACTTTGCAAAAAGACCATAATCCTGTGCAAATACATACTGACGCCACATTGTTGCCAAAGCAACAGCACTTACAATATTTGGAAGATATATTACAGCACGGAAGAATTTCTTTCCGCGAATGCCACTTGTTAAAATTACACCAAATAACAATGACATTGACATTACGATCAAACCTCCAAGAAGCCAGATCTTCAAAATGTTTTTCATTGCCAAAATGAAAACATGAGTATCGAATAGTTTACTGTAGTTCGCAAGCCCGACAAATTCCCAAGATGAAAAAGGATCTGTTACTGTCGCAATTTTAAAAAAGCTCATGAATACAGTTCTGACAATTGGATATAAGAACACGACGAGAAAGATCAATACCGCCGGTGCAAGGAAACCAATTATCATCCCTTTATTTTTCTTCATCGGTTTTCCTCCTTTGATAAAAAATATGGTGGCAGCGCTTTCCGCTTATGCCACCATATCTTTAATTATAGTTTATTCTGCTTTCTTTTAATGAAGAAGTCTTATTTCTCTCCACAGATTTTTGCACACTCATCAATAAGTTCTTCAGCTGTCATCTTACCAGCCATTAATTTAACAAAACCTTCCTGCATTGGAGCCATTAAGTCGCCGTTATTTTCTGCTCCTACTGCCCAGTCATAGAATGATGCTGTTGCTTCAAATCCCGGTTTTACATCTGCTAACTGTGCCGGCCATTCACTGTTTGCTTTGTCAGCTGGGATACATAATGCTTCTTTTGTCATCTTGGAATCAAATTCTCCAGATGTAATGTATGTAATTAATTCCATAGCTTCTTTTGACATCTTAGAATCTTTGTTGATACCAAATACCTGACAAGCAATGTTGTTTGCTGTATTGTCGTCTTTTCCACCATCTACTGAAGGGTAGTTGAAGTATCCCCATTCAAAATCGTCTGCTACCATGTTTTTAATTTCATTTGGTAACCATGATCCACAGATAATGATTGCTGCGTTTCCTGGTGCAAATTCTTTGTTCTGTCCGTCCGGATATACGTTACCAGCGATATTCTCTGAGAAGTAACCTTTTTTAGCAAAGTCTTCGTAATCTTTTAAAGCTTTCAATACTGTTGGATTATCCCAATTAACATCTTCTACATCACCAGCTTCTACTTTTTCCATGATTGCCGGATCGTTTACAAGAGCTTTTACTCCATCCTGTCCAAGGTAACGTCCTAAGTGATATCCAAGTGTAGATGTCTGGTATGTAACGTCACCTGTAATCGGTGTGATTCCTGCTTCTTTTAATTTTGCACAAGCTGCATCAAACTCTGCCCATGTTGTTGGAGCTGCTTCAATTCCTGCTTTTGCAAATAATGCTTTGTTATAGAAGAATCCAAAAATAGATGGCTGATATGGAATTGTTTTTAATGTTCCGCCACCAGCATTACGTGCTACTTTGAATAATACTTCTTGTCCATGTTCTCCTTCGTAATCTTTTGCAAGATCTTCAAGATCCATGAGGTATGCTCCCCAAGAACCATTTACACGGTTTACGTCTTCATCAAATAAGTCGATCTGCTGTTTTGCCTGAAGAGCTGGTTCTAAACCTTCACGCTGTCCGCTACGACCTTTGAACTGTACGTCAACAGTCACGCCTGTATCTTTCTGATATTTTTCGATTGCTTCTTTGATTACTTTTGCCTGTGGTTCTTCTTCACTCCACATAGACCAGTAAACTAATTTTTTGCCGCCGTCTTTGCTGTCGCCGCCTTCTTCTTTTTTACCGCCGCAACCTGCTAACATTGTAGCTGCCATTGCTACACAAAGAAGAACGCTAACAATTTTCTTTTTCATAATGTTCTACCTCCTCTAACCATTTCGGTTTTTGCCATGCTTTCATTGTAATACAAAATTGCACAAAAAGATTTGCACTATCTTTCTATGTTTTTGCATTATTTGCGTTTTTGTCTTTGATTTTTGTCGAAAAATAGGTTATTATATTAGTGAGTTTGAACAAAAACAATATCTTGGAGGAATTATGAACTATAAACCTGTATTATTAAATAATGAATTTCTTGTTGAAAAATTATATACAATCCATTACTTCGAATATATGAACGATTTTTCTTTTCAAGGAGAATCTCATAACTTCTGGGAATTTCTCTATGTGGACAAAGGAGCTGTAGAGATTACCGCCGGAAGTTTCTCACACAGACTGGAAAAGGGGGAGATTGTTTTCCATCAGCCTAACGAATTCCATAAGGTAACTGCAGACGGAAAGATTGCTCCTAATCTAATCGTCGTTTCCTTTGAATGTAAAAGCCCTCACATGGATTTTTTCAAACATAAAATATTGCGTCTGGATGAAACTGAACGAAGTATTCTTGGCATCATTATCTCTGAAGCACGGGAAACTTTTGACGGAAGACTGGACGACCCATACCAAGAAGAGATGTGTTTGAAGTCCTCTACTCCTTTCGGATCTCTGCAAATGATTCGAATTGCATTGGAGCGATTTCTTGTCCATATTATCCGAAGATATCATGCACCTTATACCGCAATTCGAAGCAACTCTACAAAATTTTTAAAAACAACAAAGCAAAAGGGAGATCAAGGTATTTTTTCACGAGTGACCGATTATCTCAGTACGCATTTGGACGAGAAACTCACCATCGAAAAAATATGTAAAGATAATCTGATCGGACGGTCACAACTGCAAAAAATCTTTCAAGAACAAAGTGGGCTCGGAATTATCGAATATTTTTCCCATATGAAAATTGAAGCCGCAAAACAAATGATGCGAACCGATCATTTGAACTTTACACAGATATCCGAAAAACTAGGCTATTCATCTATCCACTATTTTTCCAGACAATTTAAAAAGATAACCGGAATGACACCGTCCGAATATATCTCAAGTATTAAAGCGTTGTCGGATAAAGAATGAGGCTTAATATCATAATTGACCTCAAAATGTTAAAAATGCACCCGAGAAATTACTTTCCCGAGTGCATTTACTTTAACATAATTATTTTCTCTTTACAAGATAGTTTTAAATTCTAGCTTTACGCTCTTAAAATTACTCTGCAACGTATGGCATTAATGCTAAATGTCTAGCTCTCTTAATTGCTACTGTAAGAGCTCTCTGATGTTTTGCACAGTTTCCTGTGATTCTTCTTGGAAGGATTTTTCCTCTTTCAGAAACATATTTTCTTAATTTAGCAACATCTTTGTAATCGATTTCATTATTCTCTTTACCACAGAATACACAAACTTTTTTTCTTCTACGTGGTGCTCTTCTCTTCATTGGAGAATCTGCTTTATTACCTTTATCAAAAGCCATTTTGGTTTACCTCCTAATTTTCTACACTATCAATCATCATCGTTTAGCTGAATGGTAACTCTTCATCAATTCCGTCCGGAATATTCATGAATCCATCTCCGATATCTGCGCTCGGTGATGGCATAGGACTTGCCTGATAACTGTGATTCTCACTTGCAGCCTTGCTCTCAGCAAATTCCTGTTCTTCAACAACAACATCTGTTGTATATACACGAACACCATCTTTGTTTGTGTAGCTTCCTGTCTGAATACGTCCGGTTACAACTACCTTTAGTCCCTGACGGAAATATTTTTCCGCAAACTCTGCTGTTCTTCCGAATGCTACGCAGTTAATAAAATCTGCTGTTGGTTCTCCGTCACGTTTAAAACGGCGATCTACAGCTAAGGAATATCTTGCAACTGCTGTCGCATTGGCTCCCTGTGAATATCTTACTTCAGGATCTCTTGTTAAACGTCCCATTAAAATTACTTTATTCATACGATTTCCTCATTTCTATTCTCTATGCTTCCTGTTTAACGCATAAAAATCTAAGCACGTTATCCATGATACGAATTCTGCTTTCGATCTCCGCAGGAGCAGTAGAGTCAGCTTCGAAGCGAACGAAGTAGTAATATCCTTCTTTCATTTTCTGAATTTCGTAAGCTAATCTTCTCTTACCCCATTCGTCAACTTCTGAGATCTGTCCGCCAAAACGTTCAACTAATGCTTTTACTTTCTCAATAGTTTCCGTTCTTGCGTCATCTTCGATTTTTGCGCTGACAACAACAGCTAATTCATATTTGTTCATGTCTTATACCTCCTTATGGTCTCTTGGCCCCCGTCTTTACGGGAACAAGGATAAAATAATATATCACAATTTGATATACTACCATAGAAACAAAGCTATTTCAAGCTTTTTTCAATTCTTTTGTATTTTTTTCTACTAATTTTCTAGATATCATGATTTGATGTCCGCAACCTGTACATTTTAACCGGAAATCCGCGCCTACTCTAAGAATCTCCCACTCAAAACTCCCACACGGATGTTTTTTCTTCATCCTAACGATATCTCCTACCTCATATATCCTCTCTGTCATACTTTCTCCTTATCTTTCATCAACCTTTACTGCATGTACGAGAAATCTGTCTTCATTACTATCTACCGTACAAGTAGATAAGCTTACAATCTGAGCATCCGCCGGAACCTCCACTCCTGTATCATAGTTGGATTGAGATTTTATATGACTGATATAATCTGCAAATGCCTGATCGTCCGCATATTGCTTATCATAACTTTTCGATGTATCTTTTACAACACCTGCTGAAAAAATCTGATACACAGATTCTTTTCCATCAGGAGTATAGATGTAAAAATATGGGTGTTTTTCGTAGAAGTCTTTCTCCGCATATTTTTCCAGCTTTCCGAACATAGAACCACTCTTCATTCGATGACCATAGATGAAGGTATTTCTATCTGTAAAATCTCCTGCATTATCTTTGTCTACAAACAATGTCCCGTATGTATTTTTTCCTTCTCCAAAAAGCTTGGTCAAATATTCCTTGTTATTGTGACTATGTACAACCGGATAACTAATAATTGATGGTTCTTCAAATCGAATCCATGCTACTGTATCCGGATTGATTTCTTTCAATTTATGGAAATCTACCGAAAAAATTGTTTCTCCATCTAATTCCTCGGCTTCTACTGCAAGGTCTTGAACCCTCTTGTATTCGCTATCTCCTTTTTTATAGGAAGAAAGAATCTGGAAGAGCTGAAATGACGAAACACAAAATACACAGATTGCTATGATAAGCACAATCGTTGTAAAAATCGAACCATTGCTTTGTTTCTTTCTTTTTCGAGTTTTCCGAGCTTTTCTATATTTCCCTTCTTCTCTCATCTGTTTCCTGTGAAACCTTTTTCTTTCTTCTGCATCCATTTTTCAATTCCTCTCCTTCTTTTTCATTCTCAATTCCGTCTCTAAGTCTTGCTTTTTCTTTCCCATGGAATAAATCAAAGATACAAGGTACAACATATAATGTCAAGACTGTTCCGTAAATAAGTCCTCCCACCGTCACTACTGCCATTGGCTGCACCATATCTGCGCCTGTTCCAAATCCAAGCGCCATTGTGGATAATCCAAGAATCGTAGTCAAAGCTGTCATAAGAATCGGACGAAGTCTTGTCTTTCCAGCTGTCACAAGCGCTTCTTTTTTCTCCATTCCTTCATTAATCAATTGATTTGTATAGTCCACAAATACAATTCCATTATTTACAATGATTCCCGACAGCATGACGAAACCAATCATTGCAATAACGCTGATTGGCGATCCGGTAACATAAAGTCCAAATAATCCTCCTGTAAACGCCAATGGAATCGTAAACATGATGATAAACGGCGAGCGTAAAGACTGAAACTGCGCTACCATGATCAAATACATAAATACAACCGCAAGACCAAGCATTTTCAGCAATTCTACCATGGCCTCCATAATTGTCTCATCTTCTCCAGCCATCTCAATACTATATCCTGCCGGTACTTTATAGTCTTTTAATGCTTCTTTCACACGATTACTTACAAGACCGATATTGTCTCCTTCCTGAATCTCAGCAGTTACATTGATAAATCTTGTCTGGCTATTCCGATTGATCGATTGCAAACCAATTGCATCCTCAAATGACACAATATCTTTCAAAGCTATTTCCTCTGTCGTCCCATCCTGTTTTTCTGCTGTAATGCTCATATTGCGGATATCCTCGCGTGTCAGACTTTCATTTTTCTTATCTAATACGAGAATATCATAATCTTTCACGTCAGTACTCAATGCTGTAGAAGATGTAACCGCCGCTACTTTCGCAGATATTTTCTGAAATACTTGTGCTACGGTCAAATTGTGCTCCATCGCTTTTTTCTTATCTACTACAATACGAAGTTCTCCTGTTGTTTCTTCCATTCCATCTGAAATGTTTTGCGTTCCCTTTGTGTCCTTCAAAATGCCTGCTACATCTTTTGCTACCTTCTGCAACGTATCCAATTCTCGACCTTTTACCTGAACAACTACACCGGAACTTCCAAGAGCGCTCATATCCATCGTTGACATACTGATCAGAAGTTCTCCCTTGCAGTCTTTCGTATCTTCTTCGATTTTCTTCTTCAATTCGTCATTGGATAATTTCTTATCTTCTTTTAAAATTGCATACATCTGGATTTGATTGCCCGATGCTGTTCCCATTGCATTTCCACTGGAGGCCATAGCGCCTACTTCATCAATATCGTTTATTTTCAGAAGCTTCTCCATAACCTTATCGGCTTCTTTTGCTGTCTCTGTAAGCGGTGTTCCCTTTTCCATCGTCAAATTAAGACTAATCTGCGTACTCTCCATCTCCGGCATAAATGCAGTACCTCTTGAAAGAGCAAGCGCTCCTCCCAACACAAGAAGGCCAAGCGCCAAAACAAGAACCAATACTTTCCAACGCAGTGCTTTTCGTAATGTTATTGCATAGATATCCTGTAGCTTATCAATAAGTCTACCTCTTTTTTCTTCCGTTTTACGTAATAGACCCGCTGACATCATCGGTACAAGCGATAATGCCACAATAAGACTTGCAAGAAGAGAATATGCAATCGTAAGTCCCATATCTACAAACAGCTGTCTCGTAATTCCTTGTGTAAATACAATTGGCGCAAATACGCAGACTGTAGTAAGAGTAGATGCGGCAATTGCTCCCGATACTTGTTTTGCTCCTTCAATCGCCGCTTTTTTAGCAGATACACCTTCCTCATTTCTCATGCGGTAGATATTCTCAATTACTACAATCGAATTATCTACAAGCATACCAACTCCAAGCGCCAAACCGGATAAAGAAATTACATTCAACGTTACGCCACTAAAATACATCATCACGATTGCTGCCAGCAAACTAATAGGAATCGAGCAGGCAATTACAAACGTAGAACGTACACTCTTTAAAAAGACAAGTAATATCAAGATAGCCAGTACGGCGCCAAGTAAAAGATTCTGAAGTACGGAATTCACGATCAGATCAATATATACTCCTTGATCCATCAACGTTACAAAATGAACGCCTTCGTATTCCTTCTTTAAATCTTCAAACTTATCCAAGATTCGATCGCTTACTTCTCCTGTAGAATACCCGGTCTGTTTCTGAATACTGAGCATAATTCCAGATTCACCATTAATCTTCGCATAGACTTCATCGGAATTATCAACCTGTACAACATCTGCCACATCAGACAGAAGAATAGGTTCCATATCTTCCATACTTACTAATACAAGATTTTTCAGTTCTTCAATGTCTTTGAATTTATTACCGACACGAATGAGGTAATCCACTCCTTCTTCTTTTACATATCCTGCCGGCATATTAAAATTCTGTGCAGCCAAAAGTGTTTTCACCATTTCTGCATTTAAGATACCATTGAGATCTGCCTTCTCATATGCCTGTTCTTTTGCACTCTCAAGTTCTGTTTCCCCCTGCTTTAACGCCTGCTCTCCTAATGCAAGCTGAACTCCGGCTGTTCCTAATCCAGCCGCCGCCTGGATCTGCGCAGAACTCATCTGTCCACGTGCTTCCGCAAGCGATATAGCGCCTTGATTCAACTGTTTTTTCAAGGTTTCCAAAGCTTTTTTGCCTTCTGCAATCCGTCCCTCTGCTGCTGCAATCTTGCCTTTTGCTTCTTGAATCGCAGCTAACCCTTGCTCCATCTCTTCCCTTGTCTTATCAAATGCAGCTAAAAGCTTACTATTCTCTTCAATCTGTTTCTTAAGTTCTTCCAGCTTTTCCACGAGTTCCGGAAGTTTTCCTTGCTCTTCTATCTGTTGAACCAATTCATCATAGGCCGCCTCCAGCTGTTCCCTTATTTTCTGCAACTGATCAAACGTATCTTTTTGTGCTTTTAACGTCGCCTCTTGCGTCGCTAATTCCGTTTTTTGTGCTGTAATCTGTGCCTGTGCAAGGTTCAATTCACTTAACTTTGCCTGAATCTCAAGTTGTCCTTGCGTCAGTTCTGCATTTTTTTTCGATAATTCAGCCTCCGCTTTACCCATCTGTTCGGCTGCTTCTTTCTGACCTTTGGCCATCTGCGCTTTTCCGCTTTCCACCTTAGCTTTTGCATCACTTAATGCACTCTCCGCTTCAGAGAACTGACTATTCAGACTTTCTTTCATATCTTTATTTAAGTCTTTTATCTTATCTGGATTAACCGTTACTTCTACTGTCTCTTCTATGGAACCGCTTTCCGCCACAGAAGCAACGCCTTCCACACTTTCAATTTCCGGTATGATTTTTTCCTGAATCATATCCGATGTCATCTTGGATTCATTGCCCTTTGCGCTGACTGCCGCTACCATAACCGGCATCATATCCGGATTCAATTTCATGATCATTGGATTTCCTACTGTTTCCGGCCAGTATCCACTAATCTGATCCAAACTTTCACGCATCTCAATAGTTGCCGAATCCATGTTGGCAGTCTCTGTAAATTCCAAAACAACTGTAGATACATTTTCACTTGACGTAGAACTTACATTATGAATATTACTTATCGTTGCCATGGATTGTTCAATCGGCCTTGTCACTGTCTGTTCTACTTCCTCCGGACTTGCTCCCGGATACGTTGTAAATACAATGGCATACGGCAAATTCATGCTTGGAAGCAAGTCTACCGTCATATTCGAAAATGACACAAATCCCAATATAATAACTAATACAACCGCAACTACAATCGTATACGGTTTTTTCACACTTAATTTTGGTAACATATCTTTTCCTCTTTCTTTTTCACTATCTTTTAATATATCGCACACAAAAAAAAGAAACAACCAAAAATATTGAATTTTCATGGTTGTTCCTCATATTTTATACTTTTTTTAGTTTTCTTTGTCCTTCTTTTTTTCTGTTAGTTTTTCCTGTTCACTTTTTTCTACGATTTTCATGAAGTCTGCTTCTGCTTTCTTACGTGTAGGAATAAATTTTTTGGCAAATCGTCCTTCTCCACGCTTTTTCACATAAAAGTATCCGATAATAGAAAACACAACTGCACCGATAAAATTCACAAACAAATCTTTCATAGTATCTAACAGTCCGATATCCAAATATCCTCCAAGACCTAAGTCTTTTCCATTAATAACTACACTCTGAATATCATCAATATGAATAATTGTCTGCGTCTTTGTAGGGTCTAACATTACGCTGGAAATACTGTGCACAATGGTATCTTTCTGTGTATCCATTCCAAAAAATACATCCATCGTACATTCAAAAAACTCCCACATTACACCTATCGTCATAGAAAAACAAAAGGCTACGATTGCCAAATATAACGGAGATAAGTGGAATTTATCACTTTTTCTCTGATTCAGAATATCCACCAAAGCAAATCCAATCGCGGCTGCAAGGAAACCATTGATCGTATGAAGCATCGTATCCCAATATGGAAATTTTGTATAGTAAGAACCAATCTCTCCAAGAACTTCCGCCGCAAAAATAAAAAGTAAAATAATGATTTCCAAAGGAGTCGGAAGTTCAATCTTAAGTTCTACCTGAAGAAAACTTGGCACCATCAAAAGGATCAATGTAAGTGCACAATAAAATACATCATCAAAATTTCGATTTAAAATCTGTAATATCATTACTACTATGACAAGAATGCGAAGTACCATATATACAATAAATGAACTTTTATGCTCCGCGATTTCCATTTTCAATGCTTTCCATTTCATTTTCCACTTACTTTTCATCTTTATCCTCACTGTACTTTCTATATTTCTTATGGAAGATTGTTTCCTGCCGCGCAGTAGATTTCGTACCACTCCTGTCTAGGCAAACAAACTTCCGATGCCTTACAAATATCTTCAAACCGCTGCGCATTCATAGTTCCTGTAAGTACCTGCATATTTGCCGGATGTCTCAAAATCCATGCTACCGCGATCGTTGTATTGGAAACTTGATATTTCTCTGCAATTTCATCAATCTTCTGATTTAATTCCGGGAATTTCTCATTTCCTAAAAATACGCCTTCAAACATCCCATACTGGAATGGCGACCATGCTTGAATGGTAATGTCATTCAAACGGCAATAATCCAATACACTTCCGTCACGATTCACCGCTCCATCTGTCAACATATTCACTTCTGTTCCACTGCTGATCATCGTTGTATGCGCCACACTAAATTGTAACTGATTGACTACCAATGGCTGACGCACATATTTTTTCAACAATTCCATCTGCATCGGATTATGATTAGATACACCAAAATAACGAACTTTCCCTTCTCGCTCCAACTGATCAAAAGCCTCTGCCACTTCCTCCGGTTCCATCAGAATATCCGGTCTATGTAAAAGTAAGGAATCTAAATACTCTGTATCCAATCTTTTCAAAGACCCTTCTACGGATTTTATAATGTGTTCCTTAGAAAAATCATACATAATTCCTGGTATAATGGCACACTTCGATTGTAGAAAAATCTCTTCTCTTCGAATATCTGTCTGTTTCAAAGCCTTCGCAAATTTCTCTTCACTCGCTCCATCTTCATAAATATCTGCATGATCAAAAAAATTCACTCCACAATCCATTGACTTTTCAATCATCTGTACCGCTTTATCTAATTCTATATTCCCCATTCTCATACAGCCCATTGCAATAGCCGAAACTGAGAGTCCAGTTGTTCCTAATTTTACAGTCTTCATCCCTTACCTCCTTCTTCTATCTATTCGGTAATCCAGTAATCATACCATCTTTTATTCTAAAATTCAATTACCGAATTCCGAATCTTACAAATATCTTTGTCTATATTGTTTCCGAATCTCTTCCGGTACAAGTTGTCCTCCGGTTGCCCATGCAATCTGTACAGAATCTTTTAACTTCTCATTCAAATCATGTGTTGCTAAATATTGTTGTCCTACTTCGTATTCTTGGATTTTTATTGCCCCTTCAAAAGCTGCGCATGCGCTCGGTTCTAGAAAAATATGCTCTTTCTCCTCCAATTTCCGCATATACTCATATAATTTCTGATCCCGAATCGTAAAAATTCCGGATAATCTTGATTCCATTACTTTTCCAACAAATCCAGATGGTCGTCCAACTGCAAGACCATCTGCTTCCGTCAGTCCGGTTAATCCAATATCCTGCACGCATATCTCATGATGTTTACCGGTAGCCATTCCTAAAAGCATACAAGGAGCCTGTGTCGGCTCTACAAAAAAGCAATGTACATATTCTCCAAAAATCTCTTTCAAACCGAAAGTTACTCCACCTGGAGCTCCTCCGACACCACATGGAATATATACAAACAATGGATGATCTTGATCTACCATAATCTCCTGTTCTTCTAATTGTTTTTGTAAACGTTTCGCTGCAACAGCATAGCCTAAAAATAAGTTTTTTGAATTCTCGTCATCAACAAAATAGCTTTTTGGATCTTCGTCAGACAGCTTTCTTCCATTTTCTACTGCTTCGCTATAATCTGACTTATACTCCATAACTGTAACTCCATGAGCACGAAGAAGGTCTTTTTTCCATTGTTTTGCATCTGCTGACATATGCACAATTACTTGATAACCAATTGCAGCGCTTGCAATTCCTATACTAAGACCGAGATTTCCTGTAGAACCAACTTGAATGGTGTACTGAGAGAAAAATTCTCGATAATTCTTATCTGCAAGCTTCGCATAATTTTCTTTCTCTAAATCTTTTCCTAATAATCCATGTTCTATTGCAAGATCTTCTGTATGCTTCAAAACCTCGTAAATTCCTCCCCTTGCTTTTACAGAACCAGCAACTGGAAGATGACTGTCCTTTTTCAAAAATAATCGTCCTGTAACATTGCACTCTATTCCCATCTTAGGAATTTCCTGAAGGACAGACTCAATAATCCCATCTGTCTTCGCTGTCTCTGGAAATACCGTTTTAATGTAAGGCGCGAATCTTTTAAGCCGCCTCTCTGCATCATCTATGTCATCCATTGTAAGATTAGTCTCATACTCGCTTTCTATTTCATACTTTGAGTTCAGCCATAGTAGTTCCGTTTCATCTTTTAGATTCTTTATAAGTTCCATTTTGATATACTCCTCGTAGATTGTTATATTTTCATTATCTAAATTATGATTTATTTTTTAGGTTAAGTCAATATTGGATATTTTCAAGATAGAAGTAAATTTTTTATACTAAAAAAACAGGAAACTCATAAATGAATTTCCTGTCTCAGAGGCGCCAACCAGATTTGAACTGGTGATAGAGGTGTTGCAGACCTTTGCCTTACC
>URRQ01000031.1 GCA_900550235.1 uncultured Lachnospiraceae bacterium | reverse complement strand
TTGGTGCTTTAGGAGAAGTCATTTATGTTTAAATTACATTTTGCGGAAACTCAAGCTCCGCTACATGAAAAGAGGATGTCTATTCTGTGACATCCTCTTACGCTTTACTTTTCTTTTTCGTTTTTTCTCTTACGAAGAGCTTTGCCTGCCATGATTCCTGCGAATGCACCAAGACCGACAATTGCTGCTTTGATAAGTGTTGAAATTACTGTTGCAAAAAATGCCATAGCTGCACCTCCATGTACTAAACTTGTACCTCTTTTGTTATCATAGCACAAAACAGTTTTTATTTCAATTCGATTTCTTCCAACTCTTTTGACGGAAGATGTTTGGAAGAATTTTTCACAAATTCAGCAAGCGCTTTCTTTGCTTTTGGAATTTCAATGTTCGTTCCTGCTCCTGCTATACAGCCCCCCGGACATCCCATTCCTTCAATTAGACATCCATTCATCTTACCGGCTTTTGCCAATGTCAACATCCTCTTACAATCTGCCAAGCCTTCTGCATGTTCAATATTAACATCTACATCCGGATAATATTCATTGATACATTTTTCAATTGCATCGGCTACACCTCCGGCTACCGCATAACCACGTCCTGCGCCTGTTGCATCATGGAACGATGACTCTGCTTCAAATTCTTCCAGATTAATGCCTTTGGCATCAAACATAGACTGTAATTCTTCAAATGTTACAACAAAATCAACGTCACTTCGAATCGTTCTTCTGGAAGCCTCCAATTTCTTAGATGCGCATGGTCCAATAAAAACAACTCTTGCATTTGGGTGTTCCTGTTTGATTGTTCTTGCCGTAGCAACCATAGGAGTCAATTCTTCAGATACTTGATCTACCAAGTCCGGGAAATATTTCTTACAAAGCATAGACCAGGATGGACAGCAAGAAGTTAAAAGAAATGGTAACTCTCCTGTGACAACTTTATCTACATAATGATGTGCTTCGGAAATAGCTCCAATATCTGCGCCCAACGCAACTTCATATACCTCTTTGAATCCAAGCATCTGTAATGCCGCTTTGATATTTCTTGGTGTAATATTTGGTCCAAACTGTCCAACAAAGGCCGGAGCGATCGCAGCAATGATCTCACCGCCTTCACGGAGTGCACGTGCTAACTGGAATATCTGTGATTTATCGGAAATCGCTCCGAACGGACATGCTACCATACACATTCCACATGCTACACATTTGTCATTATCAATCTTCGCTCTTCCGAATTTATCAGATGTAATCGCATTAACTCCACATGATTTTTGGCATGGGCGCTCTTTTTTTGCAATTGCATCATATGGACAGGACGCTTTACACTTTCCACACTTGATACATTTTGACTGATCTATATAAGATTTGCCGTCTTTCATGGTGATTGCCCCTACCGGACATACTTGTCGGCATGGGTGTGCAAGACAGCCTTTACACATATTGCTTACTTCATATTCTTTCTGCTCGCAAGATGCACATGCTGATGGGATTACCTGCATCAAAGGTGGCTCATAATATTTTGCGGATATATTACTTTCTTCGATTCCCGCTGTAATATGCACCGGTTTATCTTCCGGACGAAGAGACATTCCCATTGCAAGACGTACTCGTTCACTCACAATTGCACGGGCATGGTAAATCGTATCACGATACATCGAATCCTCTCCTACAAGTTTGTAAGGGATTGCTTCGATGGAATCTGTCAGATTTTCCGGGGTCGATTCAAATCCGACTCTTGCCACTTCCTCAAATACCTTCCTTCTGATATACCTTACGGGTGTTTTTAATCCTCTCATTCATTTCCTCCTTCATGTTGAAATACTCTCTGCGCGAAATACACAGACTGCATCGCATCTTTCCCATAAAAATCTGCTCCGATCATATCGGCATATTCCTGGTTCAAAACAGCTCCGCCAACCATAACTTTGCAATCCGGCAATTTCTCTCTTATAAGTTTGATGGTTGTTTCCATACTGACAACCGTAGTGGTCATCAACGCACTTAACCCAATCAGCATTACGTGTTCTTCCATTGCTTTTTCTACAATTACTTCAGGAGCAACATCTTTTCCAAGATCGATCACAGCAAAGCTGTAATTTTCAAGAAGAACTTTTACGATATTTTTCCCGATATCATGAATATCCCCTTTGACAGTAGCGAGAATGATCTTATCTTTTTTCCCTCCCGCTTCTCCTCTTTTTTGCAACGCTTCTTTTATGACTTGAAACGCTCCTTTTGCCGCTTCTGCACTCATCAATAATTGTGGTAAGAAAACCGTTCCTGATTCAAATCCCTTTCCAACCTTATCAAGCGCCGGTATCAAATCCCCATCGATGATTTTCAAAGGTTCTTGTTCTTCTAATAATTTTGTTGCGATATGAATCGTTTCTTCTCGCAATCCTTTGATAACTGCTGATTCCAGCGACATCGTGTTTCTATCTTCCTGCAATGGTTTCTCTGAACTATCGCCGTAATGTCTGATATAATTTTCACAATTACTATCATAACCCATCAGAGCAGAAAATGCAAAGAAAGATTTCATCATTTCCTCAGATAATGGATTGATAATCGCAGCCGATAATCCATTTTGCATTGCCATCGTGTAAAAATTAGAATTGATCACAGGCCTTCCCGGAAGTCCAAAAGAAATATTAGATACACCAAGTACTGTTCGAACTTGAAGCCTCTCTGTAACAAGCTTAAGCGCCTCTAATGTTGTTTTAGCGCTATCCGGTTCTGAGCTGATTGTCATGGCAAGTACATCAATTACAATATCTTTCTTATGTATTCCGTATTTTTCTGCTTCCTGTATGATACGTTCTGCAATCCTTACTCTTCCTTCTGCCGTCTTGGGAATCCCGTCTTCATCAATCGTAAGACCAACCACAACGCCTCCATATTTTTGCAGCAAAGGAAATACTGTATCCATAGATTCTTGTTTTCCGGTTACAGAATTCACCATCGGCTTTCCATTGTATAAACGCATCGCCTGCTCCAACGCAGCCGGATTCACTGTATCAATCTGAAGAGGAAGACGTGTTACTCCTTGAATCTCTTGTATCGCATCCTTCATCATAGATACTTCATCAATATCCGGAAGTCCAACATTGACATCCAGAATATGAGCTCCATGTTCTTGCTGAGACACCGCTTCCTTTAACAGATACTCCATATCCCGATCTTTTAATGCCTGCTTCAGTTTCTTTTTTCCTGTTGGATTGATCCTTTCTCCAATTATTACAGGAGCATTCCCAAGTTCCACAGACAGTCCATAAGAACTTACCATGGTTCGATTTTTTTCTTCCGGCGTCAAAAGTTCCATTCCTCGACACATTTTCGTCATAGTATGAATATGCTCCGGCGTTGTGCCACAGCATCCTCCAATGATACACGCGCCACACGCTACAATTTCTCTCATTGTTTCTGCAAATTCCTGCGGTGACACATCATAATATGTCTCTCCTTCTCTTTGCTTTGGAAGTCCTGCATTTGGTTTTACAATGATTGGAAGGGATGTATACTCTCGTATCTCCTTTAAGATTGGAATCATTTGTTTTGGTCCCATTCCACAGTTGATTCCTAACGCATCTACCCGAAGTCCCTCTAATAACGCAACAACAGACGGAACGTCTGCACCTGTAAGAAGTTTTCCCTTTTCATCAAAAATCATGGTAGCAAATACCGGAAGTTCTGTATTCTCTTTCGCTGCCAGTACAGCCGCTTTTACTTCATATGTATCGCTCATTGTTTCAATATGTATCAGATCTGCTCCGGCTTTTTCACCAATTTGCATCGCCTCTGCAAATGCCTCATATGCTTCATCAAAGGAAAGGTCTCCAGATGGTTTTAATAATTTGCCTGTCGGTCCTACATCCAGAGCCACATAATATTCTCTTCCATCTGTAATCCCAAGTTTGGCGGCATCTCGCACATTGGCAATTGCCGCAGAGATCACATCTTCCAACTCCATTTTCTCATCATGAAATTTTAATGCATTTGCTCCAAAAGTGTTCGCTAAAACAATATCACTTCCCGCTTCAAAATACGCTCTGTGTATCTTGGTCACTTTATCTTTTTCTTTAATGTTCCATGTCTCCGGAAGTTCTCCGGACTGTAATCCTTCTGCCTGAAGAAGTGTTCCCATTCCGCCGTCAAAAAACAGCAATTCTTTCCCAAGTCTATCTCTTATCATTCGCACTGCTCCTATAAAAAAATACGGCAGACAAACAATGATCTGCCGCTTTCTATCTATATAATCATGTTGTTCTTACATTTCATCATATAGCGCTTCGTATTGTTTTGCAGAATTCTTCCATGAAAAATCTTTCTGCATTCCACGCTCTACAATCTTATTCCAATCCCGTTTTTTATCATAATATACACTTTCTGCATAACGAATAATTCCTAACATCTCGTGTGCATTATAATTTGAAAAACTAAATCCGGTACCTGTTTTTTCATACTCATTGTATGGCTCTACAGTATCTTTTAATCCACCGGTCTCTCTTACAATCGGAACTGTACCATAACGAAGGCTCATCAATTGACTCAATCCACATGGTTCAAACAATGACGGCATTAAAAATGCATCACAAGACGCATAAACCTTATGAGACATTTCTTCGGAATAGTAAATATTAGCGGATACTTTTCCTTGGTATTTCCATGCAAAATGACGGAACATATTCTCATATCTTTCTTCTCCGGTTCCAAGCGCTACAATCTGAACTGCATCCTGACAAAGTTCATCCATTACATACGCAATCAGATCGAATCCTTTCTGATCTGTTAAACGAGACACAATACCGATCATCATAACTTTTTCATCTACTTCTAAGCCTAATTCTTCTTGAAGAGCCAATTTATTTTTCTTCTTATCTCTACGGAAAGTTTCTACAGAGTAATTCTTCGCGATCATCTTATCCGTCTCAGGATTAAACTCTTCATAATCAATACCATTGACAATTCCGGATAAGCAATTAGAACGCGCATTCATCAATCCATCAAGACGTTCTCCATAAAACGGAGTCTTAATCTCCTGTGCATATGTATTACTTACTGTTGTTACTTTATCTGCATATACAATTCCGCCTTTTAGGTAGTTGGCATCTTTATATGCTTCCAATTTATCCGGCACAAAATAATAATCCGGAAGACCGGTAATATCCTGTACCGTCTTCTTATCCCATACGCCTTGGAATTTTAAGTTATGGATCGTCATGATTGTTTTTATTCCACGATAAAATTCTCCGCCATAACGGAAATTATCCAAATAAACAGGAATCAAACCTGTCTGCCAATCATGGCAATGAATAATATCCGGTCTGAAATCAATCAATGGGAGTGCACTTAATACCGCTCTTGAGAAAAATGCGAATTTTTCAATATCTTCATGAATGTTTCCATATGGAGCCCATCCTGCAAAATAGTATTCATTATCGATAAAATAAAATGTAATCCCGTTCAATTCTAATTGGAGAACTCCTACATATTGTGATCTCCACGCCAATTCCAAATAAAAATGCGTAACATACTGCATTTTATCTTTCCATTCCTGTTTCATACACATGTATTTCGGAAGCATTACTCTTACGTCATATTTCTCCTTATCAAAATATTTTGGTAAAGTTCCGGCTACGTCCGCTAACCCTCCGGTTTTAATAAATGGAACTGCTTCCGAAGTAGCAAATAATATTTTTTTCATACGTGTCCCTCCACCCTTCGCATAATAATTATATTATAGCGCACTTTTCACCATATGAAAAGGGATTCGTCTTATCTTCTTTTGTATTTTAATTGAATTGTATCTGCAATTAATGCGATAAATTCTGAGTTCGTTGGTTTCCCTTTCCCGTTGCTTACTGTATACCCGAAAAGTTCGTCTAACGTATCAAGTTTTCCTCTGCTCCACGCCACTTCTATTGCATGACGTATTGCACGTTCTACCCGGCTTGCCGTTGTTTGATGCCTCTTGGCTACGGTAGGATATAATACTTTCGTAATTGCATTTAGTACATCCATATCTTCAACTGCCATCAAAATTGAATCCCTTAGATAATGATATCCTTTGATATGAGCCGGAATCCCAATCTCATGCAGCATATTTGTTACATAGTTTTCCAGGCTTTCTTCCGGCAGTTCCATCTGCTCTGTACGATATCCTGTCAATCGGCTTTCTGTTTGTCCCATACCTTTTGTATCCTTGATCCGATTGATGATCATATCGTTATGAAATGGCTTCATAATGTAGTAGTGCGCACCCTTTCGAAAGGCATCTTCCGTAATTCGTTCTTGTCCGATTGCTGTTACTACAATAAATTCCGGCTTTTTTCTAATATTTTTATCTTCATTGACATGTTCCATCACACTAATTCCATCCATTTTAGGCATGATCAAATCCAGAAGCACGACATCCGGCTCTTGATTTTTAATAATGTGACACATATCTTCTCCATTATTCGCCTTTCCTACAACATTTAATTCATTATCGCTATTTACGATTTCTTCTAAAAGATCCAAAATACGTTCATTATCATCTGCAATCGCTACGTTTAATTTTCCCATCATTCAACCTCCTGCTATTTTCTTTCACTCAATACTGACTTATTATATCCGTCTTTTTTTGCAGATAAAAGAAAATATTGTCGGAGGGGTTCGACACTTTTTCTGTTATTTTACATTTTTCAACATATTCTCTATAAATATTCCATACCCTTTTGTTGGATCATTGACAAACACATGCGTCACCGCGCCAACAAGCTTTCCATTCTGTAAGATTGGACTACCACTCATTCCTTGTACAATTCCACCTGTTTTCTCTAATAGTTCATCATCCACTATCTCTATTTCTATCCCTTTATTTAATTCTTTCGCTCTACGATTCATTTTATTAATCCGTATCTTATATTCCTTCACTTCACCATCGATAGAACAGCGGATTACTGCATCCCCTTTTTCTACGTCATCTTTACGTGCCGGTTTTACCGGGGACTGTAACTCCAGACTTTCATCCAACCTCTCCATGTGCCCATATATTCCGGCATCTGTATTTTCCGTGATTGTACCGATTACATTGTATCGATTGTATATAATGATTCCTTCCATTCCTCCCGGTTCTCCGGGTTCTCCTTTTTTAATATCCCGAATACTCGTCCGATATAATTTCCCTTTTGAAAGATTTAATATCTTCCCTGTATCCGCATCATGAATTCCATGTCCGAGAGCGCCATACATACTATTCTTTGTCAAAAATGTAACTGTCCCGAGCCCTTGCGTATTATCACGCACCCAGATTCCAAGTTTATAATCTCCTTCTTTGCATTTTACAGGCTCCATTTTTACATTCAAAATTTCACCTTCTCGTTTTAACTTCAATACGACCTCTTCTTCTGTCAATCTATCTACCTTATCAATGAGTTCTTTTTTATTGTTTATCTTCTCATTATTAAACGCTACAATATAGTCTCCTTCTTTCACAAGCCGATCCGCAGGTTCATATTTTTTGCCATCGAATGCCTTCACTTTCTCCGTTCCAAGAACCATCACCCCATCTGTCTCCATATAAATACCGACAGGCATTCCTCCCGGAATCAATAGGTCAGCCGCAACTGACTCCATGCTTTCCTCTGCCAGTTTCTTTTTTTCATTTTTCAGCATTTCTTTCCCTGTGATCATGGTAAGTAATAACAGAATAATCAAACAACTACGATACACCTTTTTTCTCACATTTTTCCCTCCACATCAACAAAAAATAGATTGCTTATTAGAAAGCAACCTATTTTTAGTATGTGAAAAATATATGTTTTTACTCTGTTCTTATCCAATATTTTTTGCCAATTTTTTCATTTCAACAGCATTTTGAACAACGGTATCTGTAATCTCTGCTCCTCCTAAAATTCTCGCCAATTCTTGAACGGATTCCTCTTCCGTCAATTCATGGATTCTTGTTACAGTCTTTCCATCTTCCACCTGTTTTTCAATCGCAAAATGCGAATCGGCCATTGCCGCAATTTGTGCAAGATGAGTAATACAGATTACTTGATGTTTTTTCCCGATCAGTTTCATTTTTTCCGAAACTTTTTGTGCGGTTCTTCCACTGATTCCAACATCAATTTCATCAAAAATCAACGTTGGAATGGAATCCTTATCCGCCAGCACCGTCTTGATTGCCAACATAATTCTTGACAATTCCCCTCCGGAAGCAATCTCTCCCAACGGTTTTACCGGTTCCCCCGGATTCATCGAAATCAAGAATTCTACAGCATCTTTTCCATTCGATGTATACTCTTCCAACTCTTCAAAAGCAATTTCGAAGTTCACTTCCAAAAAGTTCAAATCCAAAAGCCCTGATATGATAGACTCCTTCAGCAAAGCGGCCTGTTCTTTTCTCTTTTCCGACAGTTTTTCTGCTTGTTTCGAAAGTGTTGATAGCGCGCTCTCGTAGTTTTTCCTCAATTCATCTAAATATCGATCGTAATCCTGTAATTTTGCAAGTCTCTCTTCTTTTTCATCACAGTAATGCAATACTTCTTCAATGGAATGTCCGTATTTTGCTTTTAATCGATTCAATTCATTTAATCTTGTCTCGATTTCGTAGAATTCTTCTTCCGAAAATTCCAAAGTTCTTCGATATTCTGTAAGGTCATGGTTAAAATCATTGAGCAGACTGTCAATTTCTAAAAGCTGTTCTGATAAAGAGGACGCCTTTTCATCATAATGTGCGGCATCCTGCATGCAGCGTACTGCTCTTGCAATCAGTTCACCACCGCTTCCATGTTCACTTTCTCCGGTATATCCATATGCTTCTTCAATATTCTCTACAATTTTTTTACTATTTATAATCTGCTTATATCGTTCTTCCAGCTCTTCATCTTCTCCCGGCTTTAAATTTGCCTCTCGAATCTGATTCACTTCGAATGCAAGAAAGTCCGCTTCTTTCGCTCGTTCCGACTCATCTGATAAAGCTTTGGCGAGCTCTTCTTTATATGTACGATACTCTTTGTACGCTTCCGCAACACGTTCCTTGCACTCTTCAATTGCATCTTTTGCAAATGCATCTAAAATCACAAGATGATTTTTCTTATAAAGCAATGACTGATGTTCATGCTGTCCATGAATATCAATCAAAATCTCTGCCACCTGCTTTAATTTACTTGTAGATACTGTTTCTCCATTGATTCGACTTACACTCCTGCCCTCCATCAATTTACGGCTTAATATGATTTCTCCATCTTCCGGATAGATATCCAAAGCCTGGAAGGCATCCTGCTGTTCTTTTCCTTCTACTGAAAAAGTAAGCTCCACCAAACCGAACGTCGCACCTTTTCTCAGCATATCTATGCTATATTTTCCTCCAAGAGCCAAATGGATCGATCCTAAAATGATAGATTTTCCGGCTCCTGTCTCCCCGGTCAATATATTAAGTCCTGACCGGAATTCTACTTCCGCTTCATCAATCAGCGCAAGGTTTTTTACATGTAAATTTTGAAGCATTCACATTCTCCTTATGATTCAAACACAATTTTACTGATTTTATCCATAACATTTGTTGTATCTTCTACCGTGCGAATCGCACACATGATCGTATCATCTCCGGCAATACACCCTACTACTTCGTTCCAATTCATTGCATCAATTGCAGCTGCTACTGCCATCGCCATTCCAGAAATCGTCTTCACGACCAAAATATTCTGCGCCATATCCATAGAGATATATCCATCTTTTAAAACTCTTCGATATTTCTCGCTAAGATCTTCATCGGGTGTACGCAAAATCATATATTTTTGTTTTCCATTTCCAGTCGGTACCTTTGTCAATTTCAAATCACGGATATCCCTGGAAACAGTAGCTTGGGTAGTCGGGAATCCTGCGGCATTAAGATAATCCGCAAGTTCTTCCTGAGTCTCAATATCATGCGTCATAATAAGCTCTACAATTTTTGCATGTCTATTTACCTTCATCCCTAGTTTCCTTTCATCTTTCTTCGAAGTGTTTCCAAAAAGCTGATTCTGTTTAGTTTCATTAATTTCGTTGTTTCCTTGGCCTTTCGAATTACAATGCGTTCTCCGGTATGAATCCTTGAGATATCTGTTCCATCAAAGGCAATGACCGCTTCTTCTTCGCATCCTTCTCTTCTGCTTCCAAGTTCAATACTGATTTCATCATCTACTGAAAGAATGATGCTGCTTGTATTTAGTGCATGAGAACAGATCGGCGTTAATACGATCAAAGACGCCGTCGGTTCAACAATCGGTCCTCCTGCAGATAAATTGTATGCCGTAGATCCTGTTGGTGTAGATATAATCATCCCGTCTGCCTGATATGAATTCAGTAGTTCTCCATTTACATAGACATTCAGTTCTATAAGATGGAGAGATCCATATCGAGTTACAATGATATCATTCAATGCAACATCTGAAAGTCCATTCGGCATCTCACCACGCAGGAGCATTCTCTCTTCTACTATATGTTCTCCTGCAATGAGACTGTCAATCGCACTATATACATTCTGTACCTCAATCTCCGTCAGATAACCAAGTGTTCCCATATTGATTCCAATGACCGGGATATCATACTGTAAGAGTTCACGAGCCGCCTGGATCAACGTTCCGTCTCCTCCGATTGCAAGAGCTCCCTCTATTCCGTCCGGCACTGTGCTTCCATCTGCCAGGACACATATTTTTCCTTTTTCCTCAATATACGCTTTTACAGAACGGGTTAATTCAAAATTCTCATCCTTACTGTCATTCGTAATTACATAAAATTTATCCATCCCTATATCCGTCCTTTATTTCGCAAGTTCTTCAAAGGCAGCATCCACAACATGTTTATAATCTACCTTTACATCCATAATATCGACCGGCTCCTCTGTTTTTTTCAAATGCACCAAATATTCGATATTGCCTTCCGGTCCCTTGATTGGAGAATACTCAAGTTCCAAAACCTGAAATCCTATCGAAACTGCATAGGAAATGACCTGTTCAATCACCTCATGATGCGTACTTTTTTCACGTACCACACCTTTTTTTCCAACTTTTTCTCTTCCCGCCTCAAACTGTGGCTTAATCAGAGCTACAATCTCTCCATCCGGTTTTAGATAATTTCGAATTGGGAGCAATACTTTTGTAAGTGAAATAAAAGACACATCAATAGAAGAGAAATCAATCGGTTCTCCCAAATCCTCCGGCGTTACATAGCGGATATTTGTCTTCTCCATACTGACAACTCGTTCATCCTGTCTAAGTTTCCACGCCAGCTGTCCTCTCCCTACATCAATCGCAAATACTTTTCTTGCACCATTTTGTAACATACAATCCGTAAAACCACCTGTAGAAGACCCCACATCCGTACAGACTTTATCTTTCAAATTTAACTCAAAGTTATTCATTGCTTTTTCCAGTTTTAAACCGCCACGGCTCACATAAGGAAGGGTATGACCTTTGATTTCAATCTGCACTTCGTCAGAAAATGTACTTCCTGCCTTGTCCTCTCTTTGTCCTTCCACAAATACATTACCTGACATAATGATTGCCTTGGCTTTTTCTCTGGATTCTGCCAAGTTTCGCTTTACAAGCAATACATCTAAACGTTCTTTCATGTTCTACCTCATAAGCCCGATATATTGTGTCACAATCTGTTTTACAATGGATTCTTCATCGAGCATAATTTCTTTTCTTAATATATCAATATTTCCGTGTTCCACATATTCATCCGGAATTCCAACTGTAAGAACATCCACCGCAAGATGGTTTCTCATGACAAATTCCCGTACTTTTTCTCCATATCCTCCGGAAAGAACATTCTCTTCCACCGTCACAAATAATTTATGGTCTTTTGCCATATGCATCAGAATATCCTCATCAATTGGTTTGACGAAACGTGCATTTACCAAACTGCAGTCATATCCCATTTCCTTTAATTTTCGCCGCGTTTTCTCTGCAATCTCCATCATATGTCCTACAGAAAAAATTACAATTTCCTGCTCTTCATAGATGGTCTCGCTTGTTTGGAACTGAATTGGCTTTCTATAGTCTTTTAGTCCTGTATATGCCTCTCCTCTTGGATATCGAATTGCAATTGGAGCTTCGCACGAAACAGCATAACGAATCATATCTGCCAGTTCCCACTTATTTTTCGGCGAGATCACAGTCATATTTGGAATACTGGACAGATAAGAAAGATCAAAGATTCCTTGGTGAGTCTCTCCGTCATTTCCAACAATTCCGGCGCGGTCAATTGCAAATACAACCGGAAGATTCTGAAGAGCCACGTCATGGATCATCTGATCATATCCTCTTTGCAAGAAAGAAGAATACACTGCAAATACAGGTTTTAGTCCTCCTGCTGCCAGACCTGCCGCAAAGGTTACCCCATGCTCTTCTGCAATACCTACATCAAAAAATCTTTTTTTATATCTCTTTGAAAACTCCGAAAGTCCTGTTCCATCTTTCATTGCAGCAGTAATTGCAACAACTTTGGGATTGTGTGCCGCAATGTCGCACATTACTTTTCCAAAGACATCGGTATAGGTATCCCCTTTCTTTTTACCAAGCGCCTGTCCGGTTTCTATATCAAAAGGACCTGTTCCATGGAATTTGGAAGGTTCTGTCTCTGCCGGAAGATATCCCTTTCCTTTTGTTGTGATCACATGCAAAAGGACCGCATTGTTGAGCTTTTTCGCTTCCTGAAACGTACGATATAGTTCTCCGATATTATGACCGTCCACCGGTCCAAGATAGGTAATTCCCATATCTTCAAAAAACATCCCAGGAACCAAAAGCTGCTTAATTCCACTTTTTGTCTTTCGAATATGTTCCACGATGGATTCTCCGGCTACCGGAACTTTTTTCAACGCGTGTTCTACTCCTTTTTTCAAATTCGTATATGTCTCTGCAGTACGAATACTGTCAAGATATTTGGACATTCCGCCTACATTTGGAGAAATAGACATATTGTTATCATTTAATACAATGATAAAATTACTCTTCAAATGGGCTGCATTATTCAACGCCTCATAAGCCATGCCGCCCGTCAAAGAGCCGTCTCCGATCACAGAGATTACATGATGTTTTTCTCCAAGAATCTCTCTTGCTTCCACATATCCCAATCCTGCCGAAATCGAAGTCGAACTGTGTCCCGTATCAAATGCATCACATTCGCTTTCTTTTCGTTTCGGGAACCCGCTCATTCCACCATGTTTTCTCAGATCATCAAATCCTGCCTTTCTTCCTGTCAAAAGCTTGTGAGTATATGCCTGATGACCAACATCCCATATGATTTTATCCTGTGGAAGATCAAATGCAAGGTGCATAGCCATGGTCAATTCTACCACTCCAAGGTTAGATGCTAGATGTCCTCCTGTTATACTGATTTTCTCAATTAGAAATTCACGTATCTCTTCCGCTAGAATTGGAAATTCTTTTTTATTCAGTTTTTTGATATCATTTTCTTTCTGAATACGTTCCAGTATCATAAATGATCACTCCTAACGTTCCCTATGAATCAACTTCTCAATCAGGCACATCAAATACGAATTCTGTTTATGCAGATTCTCCAATTCCAAAATTGCCTCGATTGAAAGCCTCTCTACTTCTTCTTTTGCCTTTTCATAACCGGCTAAAGTCACATAAGTTGTTTTTTCATTTTTCTCATCGCTGTGTACCGGTTTTCCAAGTACTTCGTTTGTACTTGTAATATCTAAAATATCATCTTGAATCTGAAATGCCATTCCGACTTTTCTTGCGATGTTTTCTACTTTCGCCACTTCTTCATCAGACGCACCTGCTAAAACAGCACCAATCATCATGGCCGCCTCAATCAGCGCACATGTTTTCAATTCATAAATAAAGCGAATCACTTGATGATCGATCTGTGCTCCTGCAGATTCAACATCGACAACCTGGCCTCCGATCATCCCATAAATGCCCGCTTTTTTCCCAAGGATTTGCATTGCCTTTCCAATCAGATAACTTTGTTCCGGTTCCATGTCAAAAGCTTTTCCTGCGGTTTCAAACGCATAATTCAAAAGAGCATCTCCTGTGAGAACCGCCATCCCTTCACCATAAACAATATGCGTAGTTTTTCTACCACGGCGATAATCATCATTGTCCATAGATGGTAAATCATCGTGCACAAGAGAATAGGTGTGAATCATCTCCAAAGCTGCCATAAAAGGTTCTATAATCTTTGAGTTTCCACCAAACATCTTATAAGTTTCCTGCATCATCATCGGACGAAGTCTTTTCCCTCCTGCCATAAGATTATATTCCATGGCTTCCATGATACGCTTCTGATACCCTTCCTCCATCGGAAGGTATCTCTGCAAGACTCTTTCGATTTCCATAACCTTTTGTTCTCTTTGCTCATTAAAATTCATGTTCATTCCCCTCCTCATCCAGGAGCAGCACTTTTTTCTCTACTGCATCTATCTTATCATTGCACTGTTTTAGCATCTTCATACCCGTTTCATATAAGTGAAAAGACTCCTCAAGAGAAATGTCTGTATCTTCCATCTTCTTCATTACTTCATCCAACTGTTCCAACAATTCATTCAACGTCTGTGTTTCCATATCGTTCCTCCTTGGCTGTCTCCTCAATCGCAGCTCTTATTTTTCCATCCATAACATGTACTGTCAAAGTTTCTCCCGGCACTGCCTGTTCTACAGAAGTCAATGCCTGTCCAGTCTTATCAGTTACATAAGAGAATCCTTGATTCAGCTTTTGAAGGGGCGACAATCCTTTCATTTTTTCAATTCGTATGGATAAAGCATACCTGGCTTGTTGAATTCGTTCTTTCATCTTTCTGCGCAGCTCTTCTTCCATATTTACTATCTGCTGCTTCTGCTGTAATAACTTCATCCCCGGATGTAGACATTTTATTCGCATTTGATATGCCTCGATTCGGGTTCGTTCCTTTTGGATATGAACAAAAAGCTCTTTCTTCAGTCTTCGCTCTGATTCCAAAAGCTGATCTGTGAAAGCATGGTATTCAAATACCGCGAGTTCTGCTGCTGCAGAAGGAGTCGGTGCCCGAAGATCTGCAACATAATCGATGATCGTCGTATCAGTCTCATGTCCTACCGCAGAAATGATCGGGACACTACACTCGAATACCGCTCTTGCAACTTCTTCTTCATTAAATGCCCATAAATCTTCTATGGGCCCTCCACCTCGACCTACAATCATCACATCTACCTGTTTCTGTTCCAACATTTGAATACCTGCGATAATACTTTCCTTTGCGCCATCTCCTTGTACAAGAGCCGGGTAGAGAATCAGCTGTACATAAGGATTTCTTCGAGCCGCTACATTCATGATATCTCGTATTGCAGCTCCCGTCGGCGCCGTTACAATGCCGACCCTTTTTGCATATTGAGGAATTGGCTGTTTATACTCTTTCGCAAACATCCCCATCTCTGCCAGTTCTTTCTTCAGCGTCTCATAACGCTCATATAATAATCCAGCTCCATCCAGCATTACTTCGTTTGCATAAAGCTGATATTTTCCATCTCGCTCATAAGTTGTAATACTTCCAAAGACAATCACCTGCTGTCCTTCTTGCATACGAAAAGTAAGCCCCGCGCGTTGCCTTGCAAACATAATGCAGGCAATCGTTCCGGACTCATCTTTTAATGTAAAATAAATATGACCTGATGTATGGTATTTACAATTAGACACTTCACCTTTCACGTAAATCCGATTCAGCATGAAGTCTTGGTTAAACATATTTTTGATATATGCGTTCACCTGTTTTACCGAATATACATTGCGCATATGGCTCTCCTAGCGTGCAATCTTACCAAGCACTCCGTTTACGAAAGAAGGGCCTTCCTCGCCGCTATACTTCTTCGCAAGTTCAACAGCCTCGTTGATTGCAACACCTGCCGGCACATCTTCATCCCACTGAATCTCATAAACAGCCAGACGAAGGATTGTAAGATCTACTTTGTTCATACGAGTTGTCTTCCAGCCTGTTGTATGCGTATTTAAAATCTCGTCAATCTCTTCTACTTTCTCTACAATAGCCGCATGTTTCTTCACAATATACTCACGATCTGTGTCAGAAAGTTCCTCGATCTTATCCAGATAAAATTCTATCTGCTCCGGCATCTCATCCTTTCCATTGAATTCGATTAAAAATAACATTTTAAATATATGTTGTCTAAGTTCTGATCTTCCCATCTTTTGTCCTCTCTATTAAAATAGATTGCGCTTTTGCGCAATCCATTTCATATTTTCATGCTATTCAGCGTCCATCTCCACTCCGGCAATACGGATATTCACATCTGCAACCGTAAGTCCTGTCATATTCTCAATCGCAGCTTTTACCTTCTCCTGCACTTTTCCGGAAATATCCATAATACTGTATCCGTATTTTAGATTCAGATTCAGGGAAACTGTTACAATTCCTTCTAAAACATCTACTCTGACACCCTTAGAAAGACTCTTCACCCCAAGTCTGCTGATGATCTCTCTCGTGGCATTCCCCGCCATAGAAGCAACTCCATCTACTTCCATTGCTGCAAGACCGGCAATGATGGCAACTACTTCATCTGCGATTTTGACCTCTCCAAGGTTTTCATCTGCATGTATTGTATATTCATTTCTTTCTTCTTTTCCCATATCAAAAACCTCCTGCCTTGGTTTATTATCTTTTGTTATTATAACAAATTTATACCTGTTTGGAAAGACAAAGTTTAAGATCGACCGAATTCAGATAAAATCAATCCCGGATTTCTCTCTTCTGTCATACGAACACTCCAACTATTTACAAAAAGAAGAAGCGGTCTGTCTTTTAAGTCTTTGATCTTCTTCATATCCGAAGTACCAACAATCTTATCAAGATTGATCTCATCATTTTCAATCCAACGAATATGTTCATACGGAAGATTATCCATACGAATTTCTACATTATATTCATTCTCCAAACGGTATTTCAGCACATCAAACTGCAGTACACCAACGACACCTACAATAATTTCTTCCATACCGGTATTATATTCCTGGAAAATCTGAATAGCACCTTCTTGCGCAATCTGATTGATTCCTTTGATAAATTGTTTTCGTTTCATTGTATCAACTTGACGAACTCTGGCAAAATGCTCTGGAGCAAATGTAGGAATACCTTCATAAGCAAACTTATCCGGCGAATTGGTCAGTGTATCTCCAATCGAAAAAATCCCCGGATCAAATACACCAATGATATCTCCTCCATATGCTTTTTCAATCATCTTACGTTCACTTGCCATCATCTGCTGTGGCTGAGAAAGTCTTACCTTCTTTCCTCCCTGGATATGGAACACATCCATACCGGCCTCGAATTCTCCGGAACAGATACGCATGAATGCGATACGGTCACGATGCGCTTTGTTCATATTTGCCTGAATCTTAAAGACAAAAGCAGAAAAATCTTTTTCTTCCATCGGGTCAATCTCTCCACGGTCTGATTTTCTCGGTAGAGGTGAAGATGTCATCATAAGGAAGTGCTGCAGGAACGTTTCTACTCCAAAGTTTGTAAGTGCTGATCCAAAGAATACAGGAGACAATTCTCCTTTGCTTACTAATTCTTGGTCGAATTCAGCACTTGCTCCATCTAATAGTTCAATTTCCTCTTCCAGTTTCTCACGCTGTTCCTCTGTGATCAGCTCTTTTACCGACGGATCAGAAAACGGAACTTTTTTTACTTCTCCGATACTTGTTCCTTTTCTCGTATCTGAGAATAATTCAATCTCCTGGTGTTCTCTGTCATATACACCACGGAATTCTTTTCCCGATCCAATCGGCCAATTGATTGGACATGTTGCAATTCCAAGCTCTTTTTCAATATCGTCCAAAAGTTCAAACGTATCCATCGCTTCTCGATCCATCTTATTGATGAATGTAAAAATCGGAATATGGCGCATCACACATACTTTGAATAACTTTCTTGTCTGCGCCTCTACACCTTTTGAACCATCAATTACCATAACTGCTGAATCTGCCGCCATAAGCGTACGATATGTGTCTTCCGAGAAATCCTGATGCCCCGGCGTATCCAGAATGTTGATACAATATCCATCATAGTTAAACTGTAGTACAGAAGAAGTAACCGAAATACCTCTTTCTTTTTCAATCTCCATCCAGTCAGAGACTGCATGTTTTGCCGTCGCTTTTCCCTTTACCGAACCTGCCTGATTGATTGCTCCTCCATAAAGAAGGAATTTTTCCGTCAAAGTTGTCTTTCCGGCATCCGGGTGAGAAATAATTGCAAACGTTCTCCTTTTTTTAATTTCATTTATCATATTAGACATACGTATTCTCCTTTATTCTAACAATCGCAGTCTATATGATACCTTTTTTTTCGCTTTTTTTCAAGGAAAAACTACTTTTCTTGCCCCTTTTCCGCATGAATTGGTGTAATCACAATGTTTGCCGCCGGAATCTCTGTTTTTCTTACCACGATATCTTCAATCTGGGCAAGATTTGCATCTGTCAGCTCTGCATTGCCTACTACAATGTCTGCTGCATCGTCAGTAAGGCTGACTACCGTGTCCTGAAATCCTTTAGAGGCAAGAAGTGTCTCTACCGCCGCTTCTTTTTCCGCAAGTTCCGTTACATGTACCATCTGTGCGATCGCTTCTTTTTTCTGTTCTTCGCTGATCTTCTCATTATCAATAATGGATTGTAAGGTTTCTTTATTTTTCGCCCGCACCTGTTCTCTTGTGACTTTTGCTTCCGCAACGACTCCGTTAGTCAATACCGCTTCCCCAGGTGTTCCTTCTACTTCATGATCTTGACTTGCAATTTCTCCTGATGTTTCTGCTCCTTCGTCCGAGATATCCAACAATTCCTGATTCGTCAGATTCCCATTGGCTTCTTTTGTATCCATGCCTCCAAACATTTTCCCGGAATAATTCAGATATCCGGCAATCGCGATCATAATCGCAAGTGTTGTAATGATGATTTGATTTTTCTTAAATAAACGTTTCAAAATGTTCCTCCTTTTTATTGCAGTTTCATTACTTTAATCTTATGCGTGTCTACATCAAATAATGCCTGAACCGCCTCAGTAATATTTTGCACAATAACCGGATCAGCTCCACCTTCCGCGATTACGACTACGCCTTCTATCTTTGGTGTTATTTCTTTTTTTACATAAGGATTTTCTTCATCTCGTACTTTCCAATATACTGTCGTTTCCCGCTTTAGCATTTCATCTGTTTCCTTGTCCTTTTCTATGACTTTTTCGGAAGTAGATTGCAGCGTAATCATCACTTTATTTTTTCCGACTCCTTCTACCTCGGATAACATTCTCGAAAGCCTTTGTTCCATCTTCTGTTCGTAGCGGTTTTCCTTTTCTTCTGTTCTATTCTCTTCCTGCGTTTCTTCATTCCCTTCTACAATACTTTCCTCCTTTTTCTCCGTCGGCATGGCGATCACAACAAGAAGAATTCCAACAAGAAAAAGAACAAAAAGATTATGCTTTCCCTTCACCGTACTATTCCATATCTTGCTCCACTGTATTTCTTTCTTCATATTCCCGTACCTCCGCTTCTTGAATTAGTTCTTCCATCTTCTCCAACTCTTCTTCATAACTGTTTCTATCTTTTATGATCGAAACCGGATACTCCATTTTGCAGATTTTTAATACCGGGGTCATTAAAAGTAATACGAGAATCATTCCTGTAACAAATCGAATATATTTTTTATATGTATTTGCAGGAAGCGCTTCCAAAAATACCGTAGAAAGTATCATGTAAAAGGCAATGTTCCGAATCCACTCATATAAGTAATCAAACATAGTTCCTCCTTCAAGATGTTGTTGCTGCCACGATTGCAATCGTAATAAGAAATAATAGTCCTGTCATACAAACTAATTTTAATAGTAATCTGCTCCCATCTCCTACCGCCGAAACACAGCCTACAATTCTTGGATCTGATACCGGCTGAATGAAAGCTGCCGCTACTTTGTATAAAAAAGTAATTCCAAAAATCTGTAAAATCGGAACTGCACAAATCACCATACATATAATTGCTCCTGCTACACCAATTCCATTTTTCATCAATACCGCCGTCCCCAAAACCACTTCCGCCGTACCCCCGATTGCATCACCAATTACAGGCAGCGCCTCCACTCCTTTTTGTAAAATTCCTCTTCTCAAAGAATCTACCGCCGGTGCGATCAAGCCTTGTATAAGATTCAATCCTATGACCGCCGCCAAAAGAGTTTTTGAAATCCACGAAATCCCTGATTCAATCAATTCTGCCAACTTCGACAAATAGGATTCTGAAGAAATATGATCCAAAATCTTTACTACCATATAGATATGCAACAAAGGTATCAAAAAATTCAATACCAAAAGCTCTATCATATAGATAAAAAATAAGACTAACTGATAAAATATTATAGAGGTACCACTTCCTGAGGTAAGCGCTACCGCCAAAAAATATACCGGTCCCAATGCTCTCATAAACATCAGAAGTTTCTCGATACCTACTGATGCGGAGTCCATAACTGTTTGAAATGTATGGAGCGAAATACTGACAAGAAGCATATATAATACATAGAATCCTATTTCTGCAATCTGATTATTTCTCAATACTCCGGAAAGATTTGTAAATAGCGATGCAATGATCGCAATCAAAAGAATTTGAATCAATCCTTTTCTTCCGGCTCGAAATTCATAAAATAAGCGATCCTCTATCAACCGGGTCAAAAGATTGGCAGACAAATCTGTTTTCCCTGTTAAAACCTGCATCACCGTCTCGCCAAACTCCATTTTTTCTCCCGGCATAATTTCATGAAGCATTTCATCAATGTCTCGAAAATCAAACGTTCCCTCCATCTCCTCTTCTACCAGCTGTTCTATCGTTTCCGTTTCTTTCTCTTGGGCTTTTACCGGAATACAGATAAAAAAACAGATCAGGATCGCAAAACACAACCTCTTCATGCATTCCCCTTTCATCCAAGAAACGCTCCTATCGTTTCTAAGAGAGTTTTAAGAACAGGCATACTTATCGCCAATATCGCAATTTTGCTATATACCTCTATCTGACCTGCAATCGTTTGATGTCCTGCGTCTTTACAGATAGACGAAGCGAATTCAGAAACATATGCCACTCCTAGCATTTTTAAAAGAATCGCAAGATAACCGTTTTTCACCAAAACCTGATTACTAAGGTCACGAATGGCAAAAATCACAACTCCCACACGGTCCATAATGGAAAAGAACACCATAACACAAAGCGCAATACTGATATACACACCATATTCTGATTTTCCATTTTTAAATTGAACTGCAAGAAGAGCTCCTGCCACACCTAATACGGCAATTTGTATCATTCCCATCTTCTAATTCTCCTTAAAGTGAAAACAATCGTTTGATGGACTCAAATAATTCATAAATATACGGAACAATCCAAAACAATACTAACAACAGTCCTGCAAAACTCGTCAAGAAAGCCTGCTCCTCTCTTCCGCTGTGTTTCAAAACCTGACTCAGAACAGATACAAGGATACCTACCGCTGCAATCTTAAATATTAAATTTACCGTCATCTTTTCTCCCTTCTACATCAAAATCACCGCAGTAAATATACCACCCATGATTCCCAAACAACGGAAAATCCTCTTTTTTTCCGGAATTTCCATCTGCATATTCTGTATCTGAATCTTCAGTTGCTCTAAATATAGTTCTATTGCTCCTGTCTCCATCTCTCTGTCATAAAATCCCAGATTAGCTCCCATGTACTCTAACTGTTCTCGTTCTATCACTCTTAAATGCAGACATGACAGTTTCTCTCTGGTCACAGATTCCCACACTTCACGAAAACTTTGTCCATTTTTCTGTTTTAACTGTTCTGCCAACGTCAAAAGCCACTCCTTATATATCCCTGATGTTCTCCTGCTGATATGATAGAACGCTTCTCCAAGGGGCGCTTTTGTATATTCTATTTCACTTCGAAGCATTAGAAATATTCTCCTTAATTCCTGTAGTTCTGCTAATTCTTTAGATAACTCTGCCCCTTTTTTTAATCCCATCCCTCCGCCTGCCATAACAATCAGCAACACTCCTATGAGTTTTAGCATAGTTGTCTTCCTCTTTCATCATAGACGCCCTCCACATAGCCTGTTTTTCTTCGATTACTCAATACAACATATCGCTCAAACTGTTTTCTCTCAATCAAATGATCAAATAAAGGTTTTTCTCGCAGTTCATCCAAAGAAGTCCCATGCGCAGTTGCAAGCATCGTACAGCCGCAATGAAGCGCATACTCAATCGCTTGTACATCTTCCTTCGTTCCTATCTCATCTACAGCAAGAATCCGTGGTGACATAGACCGAATCATAAGAAGCATTCCTTCTGCTTTCGGACAGCAGTCTAAGACATCTGTTCGAATCCCCAGATCATTTTGCGGAACTCCCTGATAGCAGCCTCCAATCTCAGAGCGTTCGTCTACCACACCAACCGTTGTTCCTTTTACAAACTTGCAGCCATCTGAAGACTGTCTGACAATATCTCGTAAAAGAGTTGTTTTCCCGCATCGAGGCGGAGAAATCAGTAACGTATGGCACAACTCTTTTCCCCGACTGATATATGGAATCACTGTATCTGCACATCCCTTGACTTCATGCGCGATTCGGATATTCATAGAGGAAATATATCTCATATTTTTGACCTGTTTCCCTTCCAGAATCGTCTGCCCTGCCACTCCGACTCTGTGTCCTCCTTCCAAGGTGATAAATCCTTGCCGCAATTCATTTTCATATGCATATAGTGAATAATTGCTGATATAATCTAATGTTTCCTGTATATCTCTTCCTCGTACAACAATTGAGTTGCCATTTTCTCCAAATAGAAACTTTTCTCGCCCTTGATAGACTATCGTTATCGGTTTTTCTTCCCGCAATCTGATTTCTTGCAATTGTGCAAAATCCAACTCCTGTTTCTCCAGGACTTTTGACAGTTGTTTTGCCAGTACAGGAAGAATTTGTTGTCTGATTCTTTGATTTTCTTCATACATCATGTTGTCCACCTCTTTACACAATATATGAACAAGCAGAAAAAATATCACAAAAAAAGAAAAGAATTTTCATTCTTTCCTTTTCTATCTTATCTAATTCAATATTTAGTCCTCTGCCACGTCTTTCATAGAGAAGCTGATTCTTCCCATTTTATCTTTTCCGAGACATACCACTTTCACTTTATCGCCAAGTGTAAGGACATCCTCTACACGGTTGATTCTTTCTTTTGAAATCTTGGAAATGTGAACCATTCCTTCTTTTCCTGGTGCAAATTCAATAAATGCTCCGAATTCTTTGATGCTGATTACTTTTCCTTCTAATACTTGACCGGCTTCAAATTCTGTTACAATGATAGAGATCATTCTCATAGCCTCATCCATTGCTTCTGCTTCTACTCCACAGATTGACACAAATCCGTCATCTGTAATATCAATTTTCACGCCAGTCTGTTCGATAATGGCATTGATCGTCTTACCGCGCTGTCCTACTACATCACCAATCTTAGCCGGATCGATCTGCATCTGACGAATCTTTGGTGCATATGGTCCGACTTCCGGTCTTGGCTCTGCAATCGCTTTGTTCATTACTTCATCCAAGATATATGTTCTTGCTTTCTTAGTACATGCAATTGCTTCTTCGATAATCGGTCTTGTCAAACCATGAATCTTAATATCCATCTGAATTGCTGTGATACCCTTGTGAGTACCGGCTACTTTAAAGTCCATATCTCCGAAGAAGTCTTCTAATCCTTGGATATCTGTAAGTACGATATAATCGTCATCTGTCTCTCCTGTTACAAGACCTGCCGAAATACCTGCTACTGCAGATTTAATTGGAACTCCTGCTGCCATAAGTGACATACTGGATGCACATACACTTGCCTGTGATGTAGAACCGTTTGATTCAAATGTCTCAGATACTGTACGGATTGCGTATGGGAATTCCTCTTCTGTCGGAAGTACCGGCACAAGAGCTCTCTCTGCCAAAGCACCATGTCCGATTTCACGACGTCCCGGTCCTCTGGATGGTTTTGTCTCACCAACAGAATATGACGGGAAATTATAGTGGTGCATATATCTCTTCGATGTTTCAAGCTCATTCAAACCATCAATTCTCTGCGCCTCTGATAACGGTGCCAATGTTGTAATATTACAGATCTGTGTCTGTCCACGTGTGAACATTGCAGAACCATGTACTCTTGGAATAATATCAATTTCAGCTGCAAGTGGTCTGATCTGATCGATTGCTCTTCCATCCGGACGCTTGTGGTCTTTTAAGATCATCTTTCTTACCGTTTTCTTCTGATACTGATATAACGCTTCTCCGATTAATGGAAGCCATTCTTCATTCTCAGCAAATGCTTCTTCTAATTTTTCTGTGATCACGCGGATATTCTCTTCACGAACCTGTTTTTCATCTGTAAAGACAGCTTCTTCCATCTCTTCCGGTGTTACGATTTCACGAATTGCCGCAACCAATTCCTCCGGAACTGCACAGCTTGTATATTCATGTTTTTCTTTTCCACATTCTGCAACGATTTCATCGATAAATGCGATGACTTTCTGATTCACTTCATGTGCTGCAAAGATTGCTTCGATCATTTTATCTTCCGGTACTTCATTGGCTCCGGCTTCGATCATAATGACTTTTTCTCTTGTAGATGCAACTGTAAGCTGAAGGTCAGAAAGCGCATTCTGCACAGAGTTCGGGTTGAACACAAATTCTCCGTCAATCAAACCAACTTGTGTTGTAGATGTAGGTCCATCAAACGGGATATCAGAAATTGCTGTTGCAATTGCGGAACCAAGCATAGCTGTAAGCTCCGGACTGCATTCCGGATCAACAGATAATACAAGGTTGTTAAGTGTTACATCATTTCTGTAATCCTTTGGGAATAATGGACGCATTGGTCTGTCAATTACACGGGATGTTAAAATTGCATTCTCAGATGCTTTTCCTTCTCTTTTATTAAATCCCCCAGGAATCTTACCTACTGCGTATAACTTTTCTTCATATTCTACACTTAATGGGAAGAAATCAATTCCTTCTCTCGGTTTGTCAGATGCTGTTGCTGTAGATAATACAACAGTATCACCGTAGTGCATAAGCGCTGCACCGTTTGCCTGTGCTGCAACTCTGCCAACGTCTACACGAAGTGTTCTGCCGGCTAATTCCATTTCAAACTTCTTAAACATAGTATTCTCCTTTTCTTTCTCTTTTGACAGGTTCTTCCGAAACAACTGAAAATCACACCAAATATTCTCATCTCATGCACTTTTCAGTGGTCTCGGTATATATCCCCTGTCACAATCTTATATATTATAACATAATCTTTACATAAATGTAAACTAAAAATAGTTTAACACATTATAGAACCCAAGCAATTCCCTATCCTATAAAAAATCCCCGGAAAATAATTCCGAGGATTTTGTGTTGTTGTGTTGTGTGTCTTATAATTTTCAAATACTTCAGTTGGATTATTTTCTTAATCCTAATCTCTCGATTAAAGAACGGTATCTTTCGATATCTGTTTTCTTTAAGTAAGCGAGTAAACCTCTTCTCTGACCTACCATTTTAAGAAGACCTCTTCTTGAGTGGTGATCCTTCGGGTTTGCTTTGAAGTGATCTGTTAACTCGTTAATTCTTGCTGTTAAGATAGCGATCTGAACCTCCGGTGAACCTGTGTCGCCTTCTGTTCTTGCATACTCAGCGATGATTGCTTGTTTTTTGTCCTTTGCGATCATTTTGACATTTCCTCCTATTAAAACTTTGTTAAACGCCTGATATTAAGTAAGGGTTGGAGTATCCCGTTACCGAATACCGGCTGATTTCATACTTGCATAGTATAACATAAGTTCTTGATGATGTAAATACCCTTTTTTCTTGAGTTTCCGTAGTTTTATCCACAGCCCTCCTATTTTACGTGCTTTGTTA
>URRQ01000030.1 GCA_900550235.1 uncultured Lachnospiraceae bacterium | reverse complement strand
TTTGAAGAAAAAGGTGCATACACAGGAGAAATCTCACCTGCAATGCTTACAGATGTTGGAGTAAAATATGTAATCATCGGACACTCTGAAAGAAGAGAATACTTCGCAGAGACAAACGAAACAGTTAACAAAAAAGTATTGAAAGCTTTTGAACATGGTATTACACCAATTATGTGCTGTGGTGAAACTCTTGAACAGAGAGAACAGGGTGTTACAATGGATTTCATCCGTCAGCAGGTAAAAGTGGGATTCCTTAACGTAACAGCAGACCAGGCTAAGACAGCAGTTATCGCTTACGAACCAATCTGGGCAATCGGAACAGGAAAAACAGCTACAACAGAGCAGGCACAGGAAGTATGTAAAGCAATCCGTGAATGCATCGCTGAAATCTACGATGAAGCTACAGCAGAAGCAATCCGTATCCAGTACGGCGGATCTGTAAACGCTACTACAGCACCAGAATTATTCGCACAGCCGGATATCGACGGTGGACTCGTTGGTGGAGCAGCGTTAAAACCAGATTTTGGAAAGATTGTAAACTGGAAATAATAATAGAAGAGCAGAAACCGGGGTAGAAATGCTCCGGTTTTCTTTTTAGAGAATTTTAATTGTATGTAGTATGCATTTTTGCTATACTTTTTCCACAAATCAAGATTTCTAATATTCTTTGTTCTAAAATATCCGTGACGCTCGTTACATTAAAAATCGGATTTGTAATTTTATAAAGAAAGACGGTGGTGTCCATGGGAGTATTACAATGAACCCATGTTTCTTTGTGTTGCTCGAAAACTGGAAATTTGTTAAAATAAAAGAAGAGTTATATTGACTTTCATGTTTCAGTAGTAAGTAAAATAATTATATAGGAAAATAAACGACAGGGGTGTTTTAAGACAGGTGATCTGACAACGCCTCTTTTTAAGAATGGAGCGGAAAATCGGATGCAGAAGGCAGTTCTTGAAATAAAAAATCTAACAAAATATTATGGGAAGATTCGAGGGGTGGAGAACCTTTCGTTACAATTAAGTGAAGGAGAAATATTCGGATTTATAGGTCCAAATGGCGCAGGGAAGTCAACCACAATTCGTTCAGTTATGAATTTAATCAATAAGACGAGCGGGGAAATCTTGATTGATGGGAAATTGTTTGATAAAAACGATTTGAACATGAAAGAGAAAATCGGATATTTGCCGAGTGAGATTCACTTATATGATGATTTGACGGTGAAGCAAATGCTGGATTATCATGAGAGCTTCTATAAGAAAAATATCCATGAACGAAGAAAAGAGCTGGTAGAACGATTTGACCTGGATGAGACGAAAAAAATCGAAGATCTATCTTTGGGAAATCTGAAAAAAGTGGGATTCATCCTTGCCGTTATGCATGAACCGGCACTTCTTATTTTAGACGAGCCGACAAGCGGACTTGATCCGATTATGCAGAATGTATTCTTTGAAGTTTTAAAAGAAGAAAAGGCAAAGGGAACAACCTGTTTTTATTCGACACACATTTTAAGCGAGGTTTCTAAAATATGTGATAGAGTCGGAATTATCAAGGATGGGCATCTAATAAAGATAGAGAAGATAGAAGATTTGTCCGAAAAAAATCTCGGATTTGTTACTCTTGAAAGTCCGGAAGGAGACAAGATCCTGCAAGACTTACAAGTGGAGAATATTTCTACAGATGAAAAGTTCATAAAGTTCGCAAATCATTTTCCGCATAACGAGTTGATAAAAAGATTAGCTCAATATGAAATCAGAAGGATTCAGATACAGGAAATGAGTCTGGAGGATTTGTTTCTGCATTACTATAAATAGGGGAGGGAGATAGATGTTAAAAAGAGAAATGAAAGTGAATTTTAGAGGCTTTGTCATATGGACTTCCATATTAGTGATTCTTTTTGGGGCAGTCTTTTTAATCTATCCATCCATTATTACAAGCGACGGTATGGAGTCCTTAAATGAGATGTTGAAAGTGTTTCCTGAGGATTTACTGCGGGCTTTCAATATGGATATCAGTTCTATTGACAGTGCATTTGGCTGGATTAAAACAGAAGGGTTTGTCTTTGTATTATTGATTACCGGGATTTATAGTGGAATCCTTGGATCCGGGATCTTACTGAAAGAAGAAAATGATAAGACGATAGAATACCTGAACAGTCTTCCGGTGAAGAGGACTCAGATTGTGATAAATAAAGTTGCGGTTGGGTTGGTATACATTTTTTTGGTGATTATTGTACTTGGAGTCTTTAATTATGTCGGGCTTACGTGGAGTGGAGATTTTGATAAGAAATCCTATCTTCTTCTAAGCGTTACGCCTATTTTTTCTTCAATTGTTATTTTTTCTTTTTGCCTGTTTTTGTCTACATTTACACATAAGACGAAGAATACGATTGGAATCAGCCTCGGTATTGTGTTTGTCAGCTATTTTCTGAATGTGATTTCTGAATTGAGTAAGGAGACGGAGGTATTAAAATATGTATCGGCTTTTACTTTGGCAGATATTAGAAATGTTATCGTAGATGTAAAAATCAATCCATATCTTGTGATTGTAGCGTTTGGACTTACGATACTGTTTATCGGTCTTACGGTAGTTCGATACAAGAAAAAAGAACTTGTATAGAAAGAATTTATATTGACAAACTGATGAGGGAGAGCTATAATGTCAAAAAATCTTAGGAGGTACAACAATGTTTTATGATTTTTATTATGTAATTAATAATGATAATAATCAGTCCGTTAATGCAATGTTAAAACATACGAACGGGCTTACATTGTCGTACTCTTTTTTCATTTAAAACGCATTATCGTAAAAAAGAAGTAAAAGAGAGATGCAGTGCAGGCTGGAAGATAAGGTTTCCGTTTGTACTGCATTTTTTTCACTATTTCAAAGGAGGAAGGGAAATGAACAAACAAATTGATATTTCGGGGGTAGTTCTAAAAACAAAGCGTCTTACGCTACGTCCTTGGAGATTGTCTGATTTACAAGATTTTTATGAGTATGCAAGCATAGATGGAGTCGGTCAAATGGCGGGATGGAATCCGCATCAGAACATCGAGGAATCGAAGAAAATTTTAGAGATGTTTATTCGGGATAAAAGAACCTTTGCGTTAGAATATCAAGGGAAAGTAATTGGGTCTATTGGAATTGAAGAATATGAAGAAGAAAATTATCCAGAATTGGATTCTCTACAAGGAAGAGAAATAGGATATGTTTTGTCCAAGGCTTATTGGGGAAATGGACTAATGCCGGAAGCAGTGAGGTCTGTCATTTCCTATTTGTTTGATACAGTAGAAGTGGATTTTATATTAGCGGGTCATTTTGAATGGAATATGCAATCAAGAAGGGTAATCGAAAAATGTGGATTTGAAAAAGTGAAAACGAAAAAGTATAAAACACAATATGGTACAATAGAAACAAGCGAACAATATATTTTATATCACTCAGATTACAAATGGAAATACTCCAAGGGTAGATTTACAGTGCAGGATGATGAAGATTTAGTGAGGAAGCTCTATAAACGATATGCGGAAGAGGAGCGATTGACTCAATCAAAGGTGGGTAAGGTTGAGTTTTTGACAAATGTACATTATATAGAAAAATATATCCGGTCAGGTGACAAAATTTTGGACATAGGAGCCGGAACCGGAGAGTACAGTCTCTATTTTTCGGGTAAAGGATATCAAGTGTCGGCATTAGAGCTTTCTGAAAAGAATATAGAGGTGTTTCGAAGAAAGATAGATTCAAACGATTCCATTGATCTTGTTCAAGGAAATGCACTGGACTTGAGTAGGTATGATGACGAAACATTTGATATTGTACTTGTTTTTGGACCTCTTTATCATTTGCATAACGATGAGGACAAGCTAAAATGTATTCAAGAAGCGAAGAGAGTATGTAAAAAGAATGGGAAGATATTTTTCGCATTTATTTCCAATGATATTGTTGTATTAACAATGCAGCAGGAACATGCGGATTATTTGCTTCATGGAGCTTATGATAAAGAAACCTTTCAGTTGTATGATTATCCGTTTGTATTTCATACACTAGAGAGATGTCGAGATATCCTTCGTGCAGGAAATATCCGGATTCAAAATGAAGTGGCATCGGATGGAATTAGTGAATTGTTAAAAGATATGATTGAACGAATGGATGAAGAAAGTTACCGACAATATTTTCGTTATCATTTGTATTTGTGTGAGAAAAAGGAATGTCTTGGCATGTCAAATCATCTGCTATTTATTGGACGATAATGGCGCCTATAAAAATACGAGTGGAATATCGATAGGAAAGAGACTATAATTTAAATATAGTTTGCAGGAAGTAGAAAAAGAAATGGGGTGTTATATGGAAAGTTATAAAGATATTGATATGAAGAAGACAGGTGAAAATTTAAAGAGAGTTATCCGAGAAAAAGGGTTCCGTGTGTGTGAGATACAGGAGGCACTTTGCCTATCCTGTCCGCAACCGATATATCGTTGGTTTAAGGGGCAGATTCTTCCGTCGGTAAATCATTTGTTTGTATTAAGTAAGATTTTAGAGGTGCATATGGAAGATCTGCTTGTAGAAAAGCAAGAAAATTATAGAGTGGATATTGAAGATTCTTCGATAGAGGGTGTGCAGACACGTATCCAATACTATTTTGAGAATCTGAGGACATATGCAGCATAGGATTTGGACAAGCAGTCTAATGACAAGAATGAAGAAGTTCTGTATACTTTTAAATATTACAAAGGAAATGAATTATGGTTGAAGAGTACAATTTCAAGCAAAATGGGACTAAAATATCGGTGAAAATCAGACGTTCTGAAAGAAAAACGGTTGCGTTGGAGGTAAAAGCATCTGGTGAAGTGATAGCAAGAGTGCCGAACCGATTTCTTGCTGCAGATGCAGAAGCTTTCATTGAACGGCATCGAGCATGGATTTTGAAAAAAGTAGAATTAACAAAAGTAAGAGAATTGAAGAGGCAGGAGCTTGCTTTTCCGAAGATTGAAGAGTTGACGGCAAAGGATATCGAAGCCATTCAGAAAAAATTGGTTGAGAAAACCATGTTTTATGCGGAAAAAATGAAAGTATCGGTGGGGCGTATTACCATTCGGAATCAGAAAACCCGTTGGGGAAGCTGTAGCTCGAAAGGGAATCTGAATTTTAATTATCGATTATATTATCTTCCAGAAGAGATTTTGGAATATGTGATTGTTCATGAATTGGCACATAGGCGTCACATGAATCATTCTAAGGAATTTTGGGAAGAGGTAGCGTTCTTTTACCTGGATTATAAAGCTTGTAGAGAAAGATTGAAGGAGTATCATTTATGAAAAAAGTAATTGTCATAGGAAGTCCGGGAGCAGGGAAAAGTACATTCTCAAGAAAATTACGAGATAAAACAGGACTTCCATTATTTTATCTGGATATGATTTGGCATAAGCCGGATAAAACCAATATTACAAGAGAAGAATTTCGCGAAAAGTTAGAAGAAATTATGGAAAATAACACGTGGATTATGGATGGAAATTATCTGCGAACATTGGAGATACGTTTGCAAGCGTGTGACACGGTGTTCTTTTTAGACTATCCGGTAGAAGTTTGTCTGAAAGGTGCAAGCTCGCGTATCGGGACGGAGCGGGAAGATTTGCCATGGGAGGAAACGGAGTTCGATGAAGAATTTCGACAGTATATTGTAGATTTTCCCAAGGAACAATTACCGCAGATGTATGAATTGTTAGAAAAATATAAACAGGAAAAGGAATGGATCATTTTTCGAAATCGGGAAGAAGCAGATAGATTTTGGGAAGAATTTAAGGGGAATTAGAAATGAAAATTATAGTATTGGTAGAAAATACAACAACTTGTGACTTGGAAGCAACGCATGGATTGTCGCTTTATATTGAAACAAAAAAGCATAAGCTTTTGTTTGATCTTGGGCCGGATCAAACAGTATTTGAGAATGCGAAGAAAAAAGGAATTGATCTACAAGAAGTAGATACAGTTGTTATCTCTCATGGCCATAACGATCATGGAGGAGCGTTGGAACAGTTTTTAGAAGAGAATGATAAGGCAAAGATTTATATACAAGAGCGTGCATTTGAACCGCATTTTTCCAAAGCCGGTGAGGATATGGTTCCGATAGGATTGAATTCGGATTTAAAAGAAAATCCAAGAATCTTATTACTGAATGGGGACTTTGTGATAGATGAGGAATTGCAGCTTTTTACAGTAGAAAGCAGAGAAAAATGCTATTCAGAAGCGAACGATGTCCTCTATAATGTGCATGGATTGGACGATTTTGCACATGAACAGAATTTGATCATCTGTGAGAATGAAACGGTTTTAATCATGGGCTGTGGACATACAGGCGTTATCAATATCATGGAGAAGGCAAAACAATTCAAACCGAAGGTTTGCATCGGCGGATTCCATCTTTATAGACCGAGATTGAAGCAGACGGTTTCAGAAGAATTGTTAGAAAAGATTTCAATTGAGATGAAAAAATATGCAGAGGTGCAGTTTTACACTTGCCACTGTACCGGAGAAAAAGCATATAAGTATTTGGCAGATCATATGGAGAACGTTCATTATATTTCTTGTGGTGAATGTATGGAGTTGTAAGGAGGAGAGACGGTGAGAAACGTAGTGCTGTATATTTCGATGAGCTTGGATGGATATATTGCAGATGATTCAGGAAAAGTAGATTGGCTGGAAGGGCAAAGTAAGGAAGTTGAAAACAAAGATACGTATTCTGCATTTGTTGAGGGTGTAGATACCGTGATTATGGGATAGAATACGTATTATCAGATTGTGACGGAGTTATCGCCGGATGATTGGGTATATGAAGGACTTATGAGCTATGTATTCACGCATCAGGATATGGAAGATACAGAGAAGATTAAGTTTGTATCGGACTCCCCGGTTTCTTTAATCCATCAGTTGAAAATGGAAGAAGGAAAAGATATATGGATTTGCGGAGGCGCATCAGTTGTATCACAATTGATGAGAGAAAGTCTCATTGATCGCTTCCACATTGCAATAATACCGACGCTTTTGGGCACAGGGATTCGTCTGTCTGACACAATAGGTGCCGAACAGAAATTACAAATGGTCGGAATAGAGACTTATAATGGAATTATATAAAATCAGTTTTCCTGTTCATGAGCAAAGAGAAAAGGATTCGCAAGAAGAAATTCTGAAAGACAAGAACTATCATTTTGATTTGATCTATGATGAAAAAGTTTTTGTTGGATTGATTTTGTATTGGGAAACGGAAGATTACATTTATGTGGAACATTTCTGTATTCTGCCGGAGGCAAGGAATCAACGATATGGAGCCAGAGCGTTGGAACTTTTAAAAGAGAAAGGGAAAGTTGTTATTTTGGAAATAGATCTGCCGATTGACGAGCAGTCGACACGAAGAAAAGGATTTTATGAGCGCTGTGAATTTGTTGAAAATTCATATGTACACATACATCCCCCCATACCATAGAGGAAATCAAGGGCATGAGTTAATCCTCATGACGTTTCCAAAAGAAATTTCAAAGGGAATGTATGAATCATTTCGAGAATACCTGGAATATCGAATTATGGAAAATGCATTTGTTTAAAAGCGATGTGTTGTAGAAGAATTACTTCAGATATTTAATTAAGAGAGGGATAGAAAACGAATGGCGAGAAATATTTTAGTGCTGAAAGAAACAAGTGAAGAAAATAACCAGAAGCTTTTGGATGCAATAAGCGGGGAATATCAAATACAATTTTCGGTTCGTAGACGAGAAGATTATAGAAACAAACTGAAGGAGGCAGAAGTGATCATAGGTGAACCATCCATCGAGGATTTGAAAAATGCCGAGAAGCTGAAGTGGTTGCAGATGACTTGGGCAGGAACTGATATTTATACAAAAAGTAGTGATTTTCCGAAGAATGTGATATTGACAAATATGTCAGGAGTATTTGGTGAGACGATTTCTGAGTATGTAATCGGAGCAATCCTTACTTTATATAGGAATTTTCCGATTTATTTTCGAAATCAAGAGAAAAAGATTTGGAAGGATATGGGAAGCGAAAAGACGTTATTCGGGAAAACAGTATTGATATTAGGCGCGGGAGATATCGGAACGAACATTGCGAAAAGATTACGACCATTTGGAACGAAAAATATTGGCGTGAGAAGAGCTGTGCGTGGCATGGAGTCTTGTTTTGATGCAATGCATACACTTAAGGATGTGGAAGCGTTACTTTCAGTTGCAGATATTGTTATTGGGTGTTTACCGGATACAACAGAAACGGAAAATCTACTGAATCGAGAACGACTTTTAAAGATGAAACCGGATGCAGTTCTTGTGAATGTGGGAAGGGGAAGTTTGATCGTAACGAAAGATCTGGAAGAGGTGTTGGAAGAAGGTCATTTATTTGGTGTTGCATTGGATGTTATGAAGCCGGAGCCGCTTTCGAAGGAATCAAAGCTTTGGGATATGGAAAATGTAATCATAACGCCTCATATCTCCGGTCAAGGATTTGGGCATGAAGTTCGTACAGAACAGAAAATTTATGATGTACTAAGTGAAAATATTCGACGTTATATCCGAAGAGAACCGCTTTTGAATGTGGTGGATTTAGAGAGAGGATATCGAGTTGAAGAAGAAAGATATCAGTAGGTTGGAAAAAGGAGAAGATATGCGAGAAGTAAAACACATCACACAAACAACAGAAAACAAATTTTTGAATATGTATGTTTTGGATATGGAGAGTGATACGGGAAGAAAGAGCAAATATTTTGTGGCATCAAGAGCAAAATCTATCGAGGAGTTAAAGATTACAACACGGAAAAACACAGCAGATGGTGTGATTATTTATAGTGTATACCAAGACGAAATCGATCAGAAGGAAAAATTGGTTTTGATTCGGCAGTATCGTTGTCCGATTGATACTTATGTGTATGAATTTCCTGCTGGTCTTGTGGAAGAAGGAGAAGATTTTAAAGAGACAGGAAAGAGAGAATTAAAAGAAGAAACCGGGCTTGATTTTGTGCCGATTGATGCGAAGGAGATGTATACGAAGCCGTTTTTTACAACAATTGGAATGACAGATGAATCTTGTGGCACAATATATGGATATGCCAAAGGGGTTCCGTCCAAGGAAGGGCAGGAAGAAAATGAAGATATTGAGATTATTCTGGCAGATCGAGATGAGGTACGCAGAATTTTAAAAGAAGAAAATGTTGCGATTATGTGTGCTTATATGATGATGCATTTTTTGCATACACCAGAAGGTCATGTGTTTGACTTTCTAAATGCGTAACGCCGCTGAGAATACAACGGCGTTTTTAGGGGTGAATCCTATAAATCGAGCATGAATTGAGCAGCTTTATCTACCGCTTCGTTCGCTTTTTTCATGTTGGTCATTTGAAATACATGCCACATTCCTTTATATAGATCTAATTTGACATCGACTTTTTGGCTCGTTAAGTGTTTTTTTAGATCGGTAGAATCATTTAAAAGCACTTCATTAGAGCCGATTTGGATGTATATGGGAGGGAAATGCTTATAATCTCCAAAAAGCGGAGAGACAAAAGGATCTTCAAATATTGTCTCATCGTTTGCGCCGTTCGGAACATATGCAACACGAGCTTCTTGCAAATATTCATAATTTAGAATCGGATCCAACTTTGCTTTTTTGGTGATAGACTCTCCTTTTAATGTGAGGTTTGTCCATGGAGAAAAAAGGACAAATCCTTTTGGCAGCATTCGTCCTTGTTCTTTTAATTTAAGGCCGAGACCGAGGGCAAGATTGCCTCCGGCAGAGTCGCCAGCCACAAGAATTTGCTTTGCACCGTAGCCTAAATGCATCAAATGATCCCATACCGTAAGTACGTCTTCCAAAGCGGCAGGAGCAGGAGATTCCGGTGCCAGACGATAGTTGAAGCTAAGAAGCTCCATGGAAGAAGAAAGTGCAAGCTTGGTTGTTAGGGTTCTTGCATATTCTAAGCTTCCGGTGTAAAAGCCACCACCGTGGCAATAGAAAATAATGGTATCATTTTTATGTGGTTTTACAGGACGTACCCATTCACAGGGAATGTGCTCGATCATAAATTCAGAATAAGAAGCTTCGCTATTTTTCGTTCCGAGTAATTTTCCAATCGCAACCTGGGAACGACGTTGTTTTTCCAAATCATCTCGTAAAGTAAAATCGTGTACGGTTTTCACAAGTTTCATCAATCCTTGATTTTGTTTATTGTCCATATAAACTCCTTTTCCATTGGTATAATAGCTATCTTAACATAAGATAGTTGCTATATACAACGGGATTCTTTATAATAATAGATATTGGGCAATGTGTGAATCAGTGAAACAGAAGGATGAGAGAAGAATGAGTGACAGGAAAGAATGGTTTAAACTGGATTTATCAGGGAATGTATATCCCACATTACAAAAGAAGAGTTTCTCTTCTACATTTCGTGTATCTGTTACTTTGAAAGAAAATGTAGATCCGGAAATTCTACAGAGAGCATTTGAACGGACGATTCCAAGATTTCCTTCTTTAAAAGTGGATTTGCGGGCGGGATTTTTTTGGAGATATTTAGAACCAAATGATAGACCGTTGCCGCCGGTTGAAAGGGATGTGAAGAATCCGTGTATGCCGATGGATTTTCATTCCAAGCATCGGTATTTGATTCGAATATACTATTATCAGAAACAGATTTCTTTGGAAGTATTTCATTCTCTTTCAGATGGACTTGGCGCCATGATTTTTATGAAAACATTGGTAGCGGTATATCTTCGGATGAAAGGCTTCGAAATTCCGAATGAGGAAGGTGTGTTGGATATTGAAGAAGAACCGAAGAAAAGTGAGTTAGAGGATGCATACATGAAATATGCCAATTCCAAAGTAACTCCGAAGAGGAGTCAAGGGGATGCGTTTCGTGTGAGAGGAACGAGAGAACCGTTCTATACATTGAATATTATCTGTGGGAGTATGCCAGTTTCTCAATTGAAAGAGACTTCGAAGAAATATGGTGTGACGATTACGGAATATCTGAATGCGGTATTGATTTATGCGTTGGTTGAGAAGCAAAAAATGAGCAGAGTGTGGAAAGAAAAACCGGTTCGAATCGCAATGCCTGTAAATCTACGGCAGTTTTTCCCATCTGCAACACTTCGAAATTTTATAACAATGATTTATCCGGGAGTGGATCCGCGTATGGGAGAATACACGTTTGAGGAAATCCTGCGTCAGGTGCATTATTATATGCGATACCATTTGAATGAAAAGTTTTTGAACGCAGATATTACGGTTAATGCAAAGACATTACAGAGTCCGTTTATTCGTATTGTGCCACTTTTTATCAAAGATGTTGTAGTAAAACAATTTTATAAACGAGTACAGGATTGTCAATCCTCTGCAGGTTTAACCAATCTTGGAGTTGTTAAATTATCAAAAGAAATGGAAGAGCATGTAGAACGATTTGATGTTTTAATGGGACATCCGTTTTCACCGAGAACAAACTGTGCGATCATCAGTTATCATGGTCTTACAACTGTGAATTTTACAAGCGGAATCATAGAGAGTGATGTAGAGAGATTATTTTTCAGAAAACTTGTGGAAGATGGAATAGAAGTTACGATTCGAAGCAATCGGGATTGAGAGGGAAAAAGATGGCATATTGTGTGAATTGTGGAGTGAAGCTGGATGAAGCTTTGGAGAAATGTCCGTTGTGTAATACTCCGGTTTATCGACCAAATATCAATATAGAGAAACAGGCAGAATCACCATATCCGACGGAAAGAGGTACAGTAGAAAAGGTGAGAAGAACGGACATTGCAATCTTAATGCTCGTTCTTCTTGGAAGCACCGCGGCAGGATGTGGTTTGTTGAATTTATTTGTTTATACAAAAAGCTTGTGGTCCTTATATGTGATTACAGCCTGTGCAGTGATTTTATTATTTTGCTTGCCGGTTCTTTTATATCGCAAGCTGCCATTTGTAGTGATGACGGTGATTGATGGCGGCGCGGTACTTTTGTATGTGTATGTTGTAGCGTTAGTCAATGATGGATTAGATTGGTTCAAAGGAATTGCAGTACCGATCATCCTGTTAGGCACTGTACTGGCGGCAATTTTTATTTATTTAAAGCAGCACGTAAGCAAATCAATTTTATTTACGGCGATGCTTGTCGTGATCGGAATTGCATTTTTTTGTGTTGGAATTAATCTTAGTGTGAAATACTATTTTGAACAAAAGTTTGAAATCACATGGTCTGCAGTGGTACTTGTATGTGCAACGATCATTACGGTCGCATTGATCACGATCATGCGTGTGTCAAGGTTGCGGGAAGAAGTGAGAAGAAGAATGCATTTATAGAAGGTTCGCTCTTGCAAGAGGGAATGAAATCATGTACAATAAACCACGTAGGGAAAACGATAATTATTTAACATAAAAGGAGATAAAAAGATGAGTAAAAAACCAACAGTTTTAATGATTCTTGATGGATATGGTCTCAATGACAAAAAAGAAGCCAATGCGGTATATGAAGCAAAAACACCTGTAATGGATCAGTTGATGGCGGAGTGTCCATTTGTAGAGGGAAATGCAAGTGGTATGGCAGTTGGTCTTCCGGACGGACAGATGGGTAATTCTGAAGTCGGACATTTGAATATGGGTGCAGGAAGAATCGTATATCAGGATCTTACAAAGATTACAAAAGCAATTCAGGACGGAGATTTCTTCGAGAATGAAGCGCTTCTTGCTGCATGCAACAATGTAAAAGAACATGATTCTGCGCTTCATATGTATGGACTTGTATCTGATGGAGGCGTGCATAGCCACAACACACATATTTATGGTTTGTTAGAACTTGCAAAGAGACAGGGAATTGAAAAAGTATATGTACACTGTTTCTTAGATGGACGTGATACACCACCTGCTTCCGGTAAAGATTATGTAGCAGAGCTTGCTGAAAAGATGAAAGAAATCGGTGTTGGTAAAATTGCTTCTGTTATGGGACGTTACTATGCGATGGATCGAGATAACCGGTGGGATCGTGTAGAGCTTGCTTACAATGCAATTGTAAAAGGTGAAGGTGAAAAAGCAGAAGATGCAGTTGCGGCAGTGCAGGCTTCTTATGATAATGAGAAGACAGATGAGTTTGTTCTTCCAACTGTGATTGTGGAAAATGGAGCTCCGGTTGCTACGATTAAAGATAATGACTCTATTATTTTCTTCAACTTCAGACCGGATCGTGCAAGAGAAATTACAAGAACATTCTGTGATGATGACTTTACAGGATTCGACAGAGGAGAAAGAGTTAAGACAACGTATGTATGCTTTACAGAATATGATGTAACAATTGAGAATAAATTAGTTGCATTTCGTAAAACAGAGATTACAAACACATTTGGTGAATTCCTTGCTGCAAACGGATTGAAACAGGCAAGAATCGCTGAGACTGAAAAATATGCACATGTAACATTCTTTTTCAATGGCGGCGTAGAAGAACCGAATGAAGGAGAAGACAGAATTCTCGTAAAATCACCGAAGGTTGCAACTTACGATTTGCAGCCGGAGATGAGTGCATTTGAAGTTTGTGATAAATTAGTAAATGCAATCAAATCTCAGGAATATGATGTGATTATCATCAACTTTGCAAATCCGGATATGGTGGGACATACTGGAGTGGAAGATGCTGCGATCAAAGCAATCGAAGCAGTAGATTCTTGTGTTGGAAAAGCCGTAGATGCAATCAAAGAAGTGGATGGTCAGATGTTTATCTGTGCAGACCATGGTAATGCAGAACAATTGGTAAATTACGAAACAGGCGCACCATTTACAGCACATACAACAAATCCGGTACCATTTATCTTAGTAAATGCAGATCCTTCTTACAAATTACGTGAAGGCGGATGCTTGGCGGATATTGCACCGACATTGATTGAATTGATGGGAATGGAACAACCAAAAGAAATGACAGGAAAATCACTGTTAGTATAGTTAATTGGGGACGTAGTTAAATGACATTTAGCTACGTCCCCAATTAAGTTTTGCGCTGTCCCTTTTTGCGATATTCTTATTTTTGAGAAGGAAAATCGTGTGGAAATAGGAACTGGGGACAAGGGAGTTTGTAAAAGGGGACAGGGGCTTCTATAAAAAGGGACAGGGACATGTATACATATAAAAATGTTGTTGAGAGAACAATAAAATGAATGTTATAATTATAGAAAATAGTATTTTGTAGAAATGCAGAGGGTTATGGATGAGTTTAGCAGATGATATTAAAAAATATGTTCCTATGAATGAGCAAGAGGCAAATGACAAAAAGCAAATGCTTCAGTTTATAAATGATTTTCAGAATTATTTGGAGCGGGAGAATCAGGTTGGTCATTTTACTGCTTCTATGTGGGTTGTGAATAAAGACCGTACAAAAACATTGATGATTTACCATAATATTTATAACTCATGGTCTTGGATTGGCGGGCATGCAGACGGTATGGAAGATCTTTGTAAGGTTGCCTGTAAGGAATTGCAAGAAGAAACAGGCATAAAAAATATACACTTAGTCTCACGAGATATTTTCAGTATAGAGACGATCCCGGTGGATGGTCATGTGAAAAAAGGAAGATGGGTTCCGAGTCATTTGCATTTTAATATCACATATTTGGCAGAGGCAGATGAAAAGGAAGAATTGTTTGTGAAAGCGGATGAAAATTCCGGGGTAAGCTGGTGGAGCAATGAAGAGGCATTAAAGATGTCGACAGAGCCTTGGATGGTAGAGACTGTTTATAAAAAACTAATGGAAAAGAGCAGATATATATAGGGAGGAATTCAAATGGTTTATTTATCTCACTTTGAGTTTCCGACTGTAGAGATGGAATATGATTTTATGTTTCGGCAGAAGCGGACGTGTTATGACACCTATTATCCATTTCAGATTCTATCAAAACATCAGTTTCGAATGATTGATTTTGAACCGGTTACGATTTTATATGGCGGGAATGGTTCGGGAAAAACGACAGCTTTGAATGTGATTGCGGAAAAGCTTGGACTTTGCAGAGATTCTTTATATAATCGTTCGAATTTCTTTGAAGATTATATTGCCATGTGTGAGTATGAGGCAGAAAAAAAGATACCATTGCACAGTGCGATTATTACAAGTGACGATGTGTTTGATTTTATGCTCAATCTGCGAAGCATCAATGAAGGCATTGACCGGAAGCGAGAAGAATTGTTGGAAGAGTATTTGGATCAGAAGTACGGGAAGTTTCAGATGCGTTCATTGGCAGATTATGAACAGTTAAAGGCGGTAAATCTTGCAAGGAGATCCTCCCAGTCCCAATATATTAGAAAGACATTAAGCGATAATGTACGGGAGCATTCGAATGGGGAGAGTGCATTTTTGTATTTTGCGGAAAAAATTAATGAAAATGGATTGTACCTTTTAGACGAGCCGGAGAACAGTCTTTCGCCGGAAAAGCAGCAGGAGCTGTTACGTTTCTTGGAAGATTCTGCAAGATTTTTTGGATGTCAGTTTGTGATCGCAACACATTCTCCATTCCTGTTATCTATGCGTGGTGCAAAAATTTACGATATGGATGAAGAGATTGTGGACGTGAAAAAGTGGTACGATCTAGCAAATGTGCGGGAGTACTATAAGTTCTTCAAAAAACATGAGAGAGAATTTGAAGAGGGATAAGGAGGGATGCCTATGAAGAAACTGTTTTTGGTTTTGCTTTTTAGTTCTGTCTTTCTTTTTGCAGGATGTTCCAAAGAAAGATGGATCTATGGACAAGCTTTGGAAATGCAAAGTAATGACGAGGTAGGAATTGTATCGTTTACAATGCAGGAAGGATCATCATAGGAAATCGGAATACTCTTGACAGATGAAACATCGATAGAATCATGGATTAATAATGGTGATGATGGAAAAAGATACAGGCTATCGAAAGAAGAGTTGGAAAATGCAAATGTCAGTGTACAGATTCATAATTCAGAACGGACGCTTGTGAAGGAAAATGGAGAAAAAATTCCGGCATACAATGCGAAAAAGATTGAGATTATCGCTAAAGATACCGGGGAACGTATCAAATTAAAAGATGGGACAGAAGTGGAAATCTGGGAAGAATCTCATGAGAATCCCAAGGTTTATAAGCTGGAGAACGGAGCAGAGATTCTCCGAGATGGGGGAAGAACAGGTCCAAGTAATGCGATGGTACCCGAACAGGAAAAATTCGATGACTTGAAGAAAAAAGTACAAACTCGTATTTTGAAATATATCGAAGAGAAGATTGTTTTATATGATATAACAGAAGAATTGGAAAAGGCATATGCTGCATATAAAAAAAAGACCGAGCAGGAAGAGGTCGATACTCCAATTTTGTGTCAGGATATAGTGCTGTGCGCTTCTAATGACCGGATGCTCTATTTTACTGTGACAGGAACCACTTCGGAGAAGGGGGAACATACGAAGGAGATAGGAATGGGTATGGCATTTGACCGTGAGACGGGAGAACTGATGGAGGTGTGGGATTTATTCCGTTGCACAAAAGAAGAGTTGGTTCAAACGATATTAAAGTGTTCAAAGATATCCGATTCTGTTTTGGAACAAGAGATGATTGAGGCGCTTCGACCGGAATACATCTTATTCTATCCGGACATGTTTGAAGTAAGATTTCCAAACGGAACGCTTCCGAGCAAAGAAGAAAAAGGCCAATCTTACGCGAGTTTTGCGTTTGACTGGTCAGAGAAAGCAATCAAGGAAATTGTCCATGAATGGGCGATTCCAAAAGAAATACATGAGGAATAATAGGGAGGAAATACAATGTTAAGTTTTGTGAATGATTATTCAGAAGGAGCACATGAAAAAATCTTAGAAAGGTTAATGGAGACAAATCGAGAAAGCTTGTCCGGTTATGGAACGGATCGCTACAGTGAATCTGCAAAGGAGAAGATCAGACAGGCATGCGAGTGTCCGAATGCAGATGTTTATTTTCTTGTAGGAGGAACACAGACGAACCAGACGGTTATCGATGCTTTTTTACAGCAATATGAAGGTGTAGTTGCGGCAGAAACCGGACATGTGAATGTACATGAAGCGGGAGCCATTGAGTTTACCGGCCATAAGGTGCTTACTGTTCCGCAACATGATGGAAAAATCTGTGCCAAGGAACTGCGAGACTATATCGCTACGTTTTATGGAGATGCGAACCATGAACATATGGTATTTCCGGGAATGGCATACATTTCCCATCCGACAGAACTTGGAACACTTTATACAAAGAAAGAGCTACAGGATATTTCTGCGGTTTGTAAGGAGTATGAGATTCCGCTTTATCTGGACGGAGCGCGTATGGGCTACGGGCTTGTAAGTGAAGGAACTGATGTTACACTTGCAGACATTGCTACATATTGTGATGCCTTTTATATCGGTGGAACAAAAGTAGGAGCGCTTTGTGGAGAGGCGGTTGTATTCCCCAAAAAGGCGCCGAAACATTTCCTAACGATCATCAAACAGCATGGAGCTCTTTTGGCAAAAGGAAGGCTGACAGCGCTTCAGTTTGATACGCTTTTTACAGATCATCTATATACGGAGATCAGTAAGAATGCAATCCGAATGGCCAATATGCTCCGCAAAGCATTTGAGGAAAAGGGGTATACTTTCTATCAAAAGAATCCGACCAATCAGATTTTCATTGTATTAGAGAATGATAGAATGGAAGAATTGAAAAAACAGGTTGCATTTGACTTTTGGGAAAAAGCAGATGATACACATACCGTTGTACGTTTTGCTACAAGCTGGGCAACAAAAGAAGAGGACGTAAAGGCTTTGATCGAGATTATTTAGGAAAATAAGAAAATCCCTTGCTTTTCACAATTGAAGGTGCTATACTAGTTGATAGTTACATAGGAGGCCGACAGAAGAGTGAACAATTTGTTCACTCTTTTTGTTAGTATAAACTGAAAGGAAGAGTGAATTTGTCTAAGAAAGAATTATACGAACAAAAAACAGAAGAACTTCTTACACCAATCGTAGAGCGTAACGGATTTGAATTGGTGGACGTAGAGTATGTGAAAGAAGGAGGAACATGGTATCTTCGTGCTTACATTGATAAACCGGGTGGAATTGCAGTAGATGACTGCGAGCTTGTAAGCCGTGCTTTTTCTGATATTTTAGATGAAAAAGACTATATCGAAGATAGTTATATTTTTGAAGTAAGTTCTCCGGGACTTGGAAGACCATTGAAAAAAGAAAAAGATTTTAAAAGAAGTCTTGGTGAGGAAGTAGAGATTCGTACATACCGCGCCGTTGATAAGCAAAAAGAATTTGTAGGAATCTTGACAGATTATGATAAAGATACAGTAACGATTGAAATGGAAGATGAAACAAAGAAAACGTTTGACAGAAGCGATATTGCATTAATTCGCCTTGCGTTTGATTTTTAATCAGGAGGGATAAGAAAAATGAACACAGAATTATTAGAAGCTTTGACAATTTTAGAGCAGGAAAAAGACATCAGTAAAGAAACATTATTAGATGCAATTGAGAATTCCTTGATCAATGCATGCAAGAATCATTTTGGGAAAGCAGACAATATCAAGGTAATTATGGATCGCCAGACTTGCGATTACTCTGTATTTGCAGAGAAGACAGTTGTAGAAAACGTAGAAGATGACGTGATGGAAATCAGCCTTGCCAATGCAAAAATGATTGACAGCAAGTTTGAACTCGGAGATATTGTACAGATTCCAATTGAATCAAAATCATTTGGACGTATTGCAACACAGAATGCAAAGAACCTGATCTTACAGAAAATTCGTGAAGAAGAACGTAAGGTAGTGTATGATCAGTATTTTGAGAAAGAAAAAGATATTGTAACAGGTATCGTACAGCGTTATGTTGGAAAGAACATTAGCATTAACCTTGGAAAAGCAGATGCAATGCTTACAGAAAATGAGCAGGTAAAAGGAGAAGTGTTCCAGCCGACAGAAAGAATCAAATTGTATGTGGTTGAAGTGAAAAACACAACAAAGGGACCAAAGATCCTTGTTTCCCGTACGCACCCGGAACTTGTAAAACGTTTATTTGAGGCAGAAGTTGCAGAAGTAAAAGATGGAACAGTAGAGATTAAGAGCATTTCAAGAGAAGCAGGTTCTCGTTCTAAGATTGCAGTATGGTCAAATGATCCGGACGTAGATCCGGTTGGAGCTTGTGTCGGAATGAACGGTGCAAGAGTAAACGCAGTAGTGAATGAACTTCGTGGCGAAAAAATTGATATTATCAATTGGAGCGATAACCCGGCAATCTTAATTGAAAATGCATTAAGTCCGGCAAAAGTAATCTCTGTAGCTGCAGATCCAGATGAGAAAACAGCAAGCGTTATTGTTCCGGATTATCAGTTGTCATTGGCAATCGGTAAGGAAGGACAGAATGCAAGACTTGCAGCACGTTTGACAGGATATAAGATTGATATCAAGAATGAGACACAGGCAATCGAATCTGGTGAACTTCCTGAGAATTATATGGAGCTTGCAATGGAGAACGTAGATGATGCAGAAAATGCAGAAGCTATGGACGAGATGATGGAATAGGATGTGAGTAGTTGAATAGTGTAAAAAAAGTCCCTATGCGTAAATGTGTAGGCTGCCAGGAAATGAAAAGCAAAAAAGAAATGATACGTGTTTTAAAAACTTCAGAAAATACATTTGAATTGGATGCTACCGGGAAGAAGAATGGAAGAGGAGCTTATGTATGCTGCTCGAAAGAATGTTTGGAAAAGGCAATCAAAAGCAAAGGTTTGGAACGTTCTTTTAAACAGCCAATTCCTGCAGAAGTGTATGAAACATTGAAAAAGGAGATGGATACACTTGAAACAGAATAAAGCATTGTCGTTAGTAAGCCTTGCCACAAAAGCAGGGAAAACAGTAAGCGGAGAATTTGCTACGGAGAAAGCAGTGAAGGATTTTACTGCGGAACTGGTTCTTGTAGCAGGAGACGCATCTGATAATACAAAAAAGAAGTTTAAAAATATGTGTGATTTTTATGAAGTGCCAATTTATTTTTATGGAGATAAAGATACCTTAGGCCATGCAATGGGCAAAGAATTTCGTGCATCGCTAGCGGTGACTGATGAAGGCTTTGCAAAAGGAATCAGAAAACATTTAGACTTAGAAAATGAAACAATTGCATAGAGGAGGTAATAAAATCGTGAGAGTACATGAATTAGCAAAAGAAATGAATAAATCAAATAAAGAAGTACTTGATTTACTAAAAGAAAAAAATATCGAGGTGAAAAGTCATATGAGTTCTCTTTCAGATGAAGAAATTGATGTTGTGAAGAAATCATTCGCAGATAAGAATGAGGAGGATACTCCAAAGAAAAAACATATCGTGCAGGTATTCCGCCCACAGAATAGTAAAAATGCAGGAAAAATGGGAGGAAACCGCGGTGGAAGACAAGGAGGAAACCGTGATGGAAAAGGAAATCAGGGTCAGAATTCCGGAAACAAACCAGCCTTTAATAAGGAAAAATCTGCACAGGATGCTAATCCGGTAAAGAAACCGGCAGGAAATCAGGCGGCGCCAAAACGCGAAGATAATCGCAGAGAAGATAATCGTAGAGAAGACGGAAGAAGAGACGATCGTCGTGACAACCGTAGAGAAGACGGAAGAAGAGATGACCGTCGCGACAATCGTAGAGAAGACGGAAGAAGAGATGACCGCCGTGACAACCGTAGAGAAGACGGAAGAAGAGATGACCGTCGTGAGAATCGTCGCGATGACAGAAGAAGTGCACCGTCCATTCCGACACCGATCATACCAGAACAGGGAAAACCACAGCGTCAGAAACCGAAGGACAAAGATGCTTATAAGAAAAAAGATTATCGTCAAGATGATATGGAAGATGGAAACGGAAAAGGAAAACAGGGTAAACAATCCAAAAAAGGAAAACCAGCTCCGGCTCCTGTAAAACCGCAGCCAAAGAAAGAAGAAAAAGTAGAAGAAAAGATTAAGATGATCACACTTCCGGAAGTGATTACGATCAAAGAGCTTGCTGATAAGATGAAGATGCAGCCTTCTGCAATTGTTAAGAAATTATTTATGCAAGGACAGATCGTAACGGTAAACCAGGAAGTTGACTTTGAAACTGCAGAAGAAATCGCTATGGAATTTGAAGTCCTTTGCGAGAAAGAAGAAGTAGTAGATGTTATTGAAGAACTCTTAAAAGAAGAGGAAGAAGATGAAGCAACTATGGTAAAACGTCCGCCTGTTGTTTGCGTTATGGGACACGTTGACCATGGAAAGACATCTCTTTTGGATGCAATCCGTAATACAAATGTAACAGACCGTGAGGCTGGTGGTATTACACAGCATATTGGTGCTTATGTTGCACAGGTGAACGGAGAGAAAATCACATTCCTTGATACACCAGGACATGAGGCGTTTACAGCAATGCGTTTGAGAGGAGCTCAGTCTACAGATATTGCAATCCTTGTTGTAGCAGCAGACGATGGTGTAATGCCACAGACTGTAGAGGCGATCAGCCATGCAAAAGCAGCAGGAATTGAAATTATCGTTGCCGTAAATAAGATTGATAAACCAAGCGCCAATATCGAACGTGTAAAACAGGAACTTACAGAGTATGAACTGATTGCAGAAGATTGGGGTGGAAGTACAATCTTCGTTCCGGTTTCAGCAAAGACAGGAGAAGGAATCGAAGATTTGATGGAAATGATTCTTTTGACTGCAGAAGTATTGGAATTAAAAGCAAATCCAAACAGAAAAGCAAGAGGTCTTGTAATCGAAGCAGAGCTTGATAAAGGAAAAGGTTCCGTAGCGACAGTTCTTGTACAGAAAGGAACACTTCATGTAGGTGATGCGATCGCAGCCGGCTCTGCGCATGGTAAAGTAAGAGCTATGATCGATGATAAAGGAAGACGAGTAAAAGAAGCAGGTCCATCTACACCAGTTGAAATTCTTGGATTGAATGACGTTCCAAATGCAGGAGAAGTATTTGTTTCTTGTGAAAATGAAAAAGAAGCACGTAGCTTTGCAGATACATTTATTGCACAGAATAAGGTAAAACTATTGGATGATACAAAATCCAAGATGTCTTTGGATGACTTGTTTACACAGATTCAGGCAGGTAACTTAAAAGAACTTGGTATTATTGTAAAAGCAGACGTACAAGGTTCTGTAGAGGCAGTAAAACAGAGTCTTTTGAAACTTTCTAATGATGAAGTTGTGATTAAGATCATTCATGGCGGTGTTGGAGCTATTAATGAATCTGACGTTACACTTGCTTCTGCATCGAATGCGATTATCATTGGATTCAATGTTCGTCCGGATGCAACAGCAAAAGAAATTGCAGAGCGAGAAGGTGTAGATTTAAGATTATATCGTGTCATCTACAATGCAATTGAGGACGTGCAGGCTGCAATGAAAGGTATGCTTGATCCTGTATTTGAAGAGAAAGTGCTCGGTCATGCGGAAGTACGTCAGACATTTAAAGCTTCTGGTGTTGGTACGATCGCAGGTTCTTATGTCCTTGACGGTGTGTTTGAAAGAGGATGTTCCGCACGTGTAATCCGTGACGGCATCGTAATCTTTGATGGTCCTCTTGCATCTTTGAAACGTTTCAAAGATGACGTCAAAGAAGTAAAAGCAGGATATGAATGTGGTTTTGTATTTGAGAAATTTAATGATGTGAAGGAATTTGACCAGGTAGAAGCATATAAGATGGTCGAAGTTCCTAGATAGGAGGCTGGCTTTGAGAAAAAACAGCATTAAGAATACAAGAGTGAATGCAGAAGTGCAGAAAGAACTCAGCAATATTTTACGAGGAGGAATCAAAGATCCACGCGTTGCGCCGATGACTTCGGTAGTAGCGGTGGAGGTTGCTCCGGATCTTAAGACATGCAAAGCATATATCAGTGTTCTTGGGAATGAGAAAGCACAGGAAGATACGATCAAAGGACTTCAAAGTGCAGAGGGATTCATTCGAAGAGAACTTGCCAGAAGCTTGAATATGAGAAATACACCAGAAGTAAAATTTGTACTGGATCAATCCATTGCATATGGTGTTGCAATGTCTAAGAAGATTGATGAAGTGACAAAAGATATCAAAGACGAGGAAGAAGATGGTGAATAATATGCTTTTACATGCATTGGAACACGCTCAGTCTGTTGCCATAGCCGGTCATATGCGACCGGATGGCGACTGCGTTGGATCCTGTATGGGACTTTATCATTATATTCGGACATGGTATCCGCAAATCGATGTAGATGTGTATTTGGAAGAAATCCCGGATAGTTTTCATTTTATTCAGCGGACAGAAGAGATTTCTCACCAGTTAAAAGAAAAAGAGTATGACTTGTTTGTTGCGCTGGACTGTGGAGACAGCAAAAGACTTGGGTTTGCCGAGAAAGCTTTTTCACGTGCAAAAGAAACAATCTGTGTTGACCATCACATTAGCAATGATGCATACGGAGTGAACAATTATATTAAGCCGGATGCAAGTTCTACATCGGAACTGGTATATGAGTTGTTGGACAAAGAGAAGATTACAAAAGAAGTTGCGGAATGCCTGTATCTTGGAATCGTTCATGATACGGGAGTATTTCAGTATACATGCACGGCTCCACAGACTATGATCGTTGCAGCAGATTTGATGAGCAAAGGGATTGCGTATTCTCGTATCATTACCGATACATTTTATGAGAAAACTTATGTGCAGAATCAGATTCTTGGGCGAGCACTTTTGGAAAGTGTTCTCTTCATGGAGGGGCAATGCATTGCGTCTGTTATCACAAAAGAAACGATGGATTTTTATGGAGCGACGCCGAAAGATCTTGAAGGAATCGTAAGTCAGCTTCGTGTAACAAAAGGGGTGAAAGTTACCATTTTTATGTACGAAACAGAACCGGGTGAATACAAGATCAGCTTGCGTTCGGATTCGGACGTTGATGTCAGTAAGATTGCATCGCATTTTGGCGGTGGTGGCCATCAAAAGGCGGCAGGGATTACGATGAAAGGTTCTGCGAATGACATCATTCATAGCATTTCGGAAAAAATTGCAGCGGCTCTGGCGGAGGTACAAGAAGAACAATGATACATGGAGTACTCAACGTATATAAAGAAAAAGGATTTACATCTCATGACGTAGTTGCAAAGCTTCGTGGTATTGTTGGACAGAAGAAAATCGGACACACAGGAACGCTGGATCCAGATGCGGTTGGCGTTCTTCCGGTATGTCTTGGAAAAGCCACAAAACTTTGTGATCTTCTTACGGACAAGAATAAAACTTATGAAACTGTACTTTTGCTTGGTAAGACGACGGATACTCAGGACATCAGCGGGACTGTTCTTTCCGAACAGCCGGTGGAAGGTATTACGGACGATATGGTAAAAGAAGTGATTCGATCCTTCGTAGGAGCGTATGATCAGGTTCCGCCGATGTATTCGGCTTTGAAAGTAAATGGGAAAAAGCTTTACGAACTTGCTCGAGAAGGAATTGAAGTTGAGAGAAAAGCCAGAAGAGTGCAGATACTTGAGATTGTAATAAAAGAGATCGATCTTCCTAGAGTTCGAATGGAGGTATCTTGTTCGAAAGGGACTTATATCCGTACGCTTTGTTATGATATTGGAGAAAAACTCGGATGCGGTGGCTGTATGGAAGAACTGATTCGAACAAAGGTCAGCATGTTTACCGTAGAGAATAGTTTTACTTTATCGCAGATTGAAGAAAGGAAACAAGCAGGTACATTGCAGGAGATTCTTATGCCGATTGATGCTATGTTTCCGACATATCGGCAAATAAAAGTGAAAAAAAACTACGAAGAACTCTTATATAATGGAAATCCATTTTATTTGAATCAGGCAGAAAAGGCGGAAGGCGTTGTCGACCAAGAACAGGTCAGAGTATATGATCAGAGCGATCGATTTATCGGCTTGTATAACTATGACAAAAAGTCGAGAATGTTTAAAATAGTGAAGATGTTTTTTGATAAAGAGAAACAGACAAGAGGTTTATAATATGCAGTATATCAGAGGAATGGAGTCCTATCATGATCCGGCATATACGGCTATTACGCTGGGCAAATTTGATGGACTGCACAGAGGACATCTGAAGTTAGTAGAACGGGTACAATCCTATGCAAAAGAAGGGTTGAAAAGCATTGTTTTTTCCTTTGACATGCTCCCGTTTTTTAAAGAAAAAGGATGGAACAAGAAAAATTTAATGACAAGCGAGGAAAAATCTCTTTTTTTGGAAGGTAAAGTAGATTATCTGGTAGAATGTCCCTTTGTAGAAGAGGTGTATATGATGGAAGCGGAAGATTTTATCAAAGACATCTTGATTGGGAAATTCCACGCAAAGCATGTGGTTGTAGGAACGGATTTTCGCTTTGGACATCAGAAAAAAGGAGATATCCATATGTTGAAAGCATATGAAAACGTGTATGGTTATCAACTGGATGTGATTGAAAAAGAGATGTATGGAACTCGTGAAATCAGCAGTACATTTATAAAAGAAGAAATGGAAAAAGGGAACATTGAGCTTGTAGAGACGTTGTTAGGACGCCCGTATTTTATAGCAGGAAGCGTAAAACATGGGAGAGCATTAGGACGTAAATTAGGTTTTCCGACTATGAATATTGCTCCGGCAGGAGAAAAGATGCTTCCGCCAAATGGAGTTTATATTTGCAATGTTTTTTCGGAAGGGAATGTGTATGCTGGTATCGGAAATGTGGGATGCAGACCTACGGTTTCCGATGAAAATGTAACGACAATAGAAGCCTTTCTGTTTGACTATGAAGGACAGGCATATGGACAGCAGATAGAAGTAAGACTTCGGAAGTTCGTGCGTGAGGAACAGAAATTTTCCTCGATCGAAGAACTGAAACAAAGAGTAAATCAGGATATTGCAACAGGAAAACAATATTTTGAGAATGTACGATAGGAGAATAGTGTTATTATGGCGATTGCATTTTCTTTAGTAGGGGGACTTGGATTATTCCTTTACGGAATGAAATTGATGAGCGAAGGCTTGGAAAAATCAGCCGGAGCGAAGATGAGAGGCATTTTGGAATTCTTTACAAAGAATAGATTTGTGGGAATGCTTGTCGGTATTTTATTTACAGCGGTAGTTCAGTCATCAAGTGCAACAACAGTAATGGTCGTAAGTTTTGTAAACTCCGGACTTATGACACTTTTACAGGCAACGGGAGTGATTCTTGGCGCCAATATTGGTACAACGGTAACATCGCAGTTGATCGCATTCAACCTTTCAGATGTTGCACCGTTATTTGTTATGATCGGTGTGATCATGGTAATGTTCTGTAAGAAAAACGGCGTCAAAAGAGCCGGTGAAGTAGTGCTTGGTTTTGGTATCCTCTTTATGGGACTTAGCGGTATGTCAGGCGCGATGTCTACACTTAGAGAATCACCGTATATTGTGGAGATATTAGGATCTCTTGATAATGCATTTATGGGAGTATTCGTAGGATTTGTGATTACAGCAATTTTGCAAAGTTCTTCCGCTACAGTAGGTATCGTTCTTTTGATGGCAAGCCAAGGTCTTTTGGAATACAATATTTGTTTCTTCCTGATCCTTGGTTGTAATATGGGATCTTGCGTATCTGCTCTTCTTGCAAGTCTTGGTGGAAAAAAAGATGCAAAGAGAGCGGCATGGATTCACTTCCTGTTTAATATTATCGGTTCCACGATCATTTTCGCAGTACTTATGGTGGCATTAGATCCGATCGCATCAACAATCCTTGGCATGTCTGGCGGAAATATCGCGCGTGGCGTTGCCAATGCACATACGTTGATCAAAGTGGTGGAAGTAATTATTCTGTTCCCATTCATGGGTTATGTTGTTAAATTAACATACAAAATTGTTCCGGGAACAGATAAGGAAGCAGAAGATGAATTTGCATTAAAGTATATTGGAAGCAACAACATGATCGTTGCCAATACAGCAATCAGTACGGCAATCCTTGAAATCGAGCATATGGGACAGATGGCAAGCGAAAACTTAAGAGAGAGTATGGACGCCTTGATCCACAAAAAAGAAGATAAGATTGCAACGGTATATCGCAGAGAAAAGTATATTAATTTCTTGAATAAAAAGATTACAGATTATCTTGTAAAAGTTAATGAATTGGATATTCCTTTGGAAGATAAAAAACTTCTCGGCGGTCTGTTCCATGTGGTAAATGATATGGAACGTATCGGAGATCATGCAGAGAATTTTGCGGATTCTGCGCAAAACTGCATTCAGGACAATTTGGACGTAAGTGAAAAGGGACGTTTGGAATTGGAAGAAATGACAGAAAGCGTACTGAAAATTTTGGATTATTCTATTGAAATGTTTTCCAAAAAGAATCAGGAGCATATGCAGGAAATTCTTGAATTAGAAGATATGATCGATATGAAAGAACGAAAATATCAGCATTCTCATGTGAAGAGACTTACGAAAAATGAGTGTACACCGGAAGCAGGAATGGTATTTTCTGATACAGTATCTGGCTTAGAGAGAATTGCCGATCATGCAACGAACATCGCATTTGCGATTTTGAAACCAGATGAACATGATGATGAGGAAGATTAAAAAAGGCTTGAGTTTCCGCAAAATGTAATTTAAATATAAATGACTTCTCCTAAAGCACCAA
>URRQ01000029.1 GCA_900550235.1 uncultured Lachnospiraceae bacterium | reverse complement strand
AGACTTTCATTACTATTTGTGCCGCCGACTTGGCGGCGGAATGGAGATTATTATGTTTCAAAAATTAGTTGCTGTGGAACAGCTCAATCTTGTTCCTCGCGCCAATGACGAATTTGCCAAACGTGCAGAAGAATATATTTATTATGAAGACATTCCAGAAACAGAGGAAGAAGTCATCCGTCGTGCACAGGATGCAGATGCAATTTTAGTAAATCTAACGACACAAATTACTGCAAACATCATCGAACATTGTCCAAAACTTCGCTACATCGGTATGTGCTGCAGTCTGTACGATGAAAATAGTGCAAGTGTAGATATCTGTTGTGCAAGAGAGCATAGAATTGTCGTAAAGGGAGTCAATGATTACGGCGATAATGGTGTTGGCGAATACGTCGTCTCTGAACTTTCTGCTTTGTTGCATGGTTTTCATGGAAAACGTTGGGGCGAGCGCCCTCTTGAATTGACAGGAATTCCTGTTGGAATCATCGGAATGGGTGCAACAGGACAAGTCGTTACAAAAGCTTTACGTTTCTTCGGCGCAGATGTAACATATTATAGCCGTAGCAGAAAACCGGATATCGAAGCTCTCGGAGTTTCTTATCTTTCACTTAAAAAATTACTTTCCAAAAACATCTGTATCTGCACATGCCTGAATAAATTCGTCACTCTGTTAAACGAGGCAGAATTTGAACAATTTGGAAATCACAGAATTCTCTTTAATACCGGCCTGACTCCGGCAAGTGATTTAGATGCGTTGAAAAAATGGTTGTCGCACGGTGATAATTACTACTATTGCGATAGCGATATGGCGCTCGGTGACCAAAGTCTACGAAGCTTTGAAAATGTGAGTTGCTTTGGCGGATATTCCGGCGCTTCTTATCAGGCGATCGAACGATTGACAACAAAAACCATTCAGAATATTGATGATTTTTTCCTGGATAAATAATATATTTTTGAAAATATAATCTCCCATAGAATATCATGTATCAAAACGTTGATTTCTATGGGAGATTCTTATTTTATCTATTCATTTTTTGCAAGCATCTCTTCACATATCTCTATAATCGTTCTCTGATTTTCTTTCATCTGTTGTGACTTTGCTTCTTCTTCAGAAATTGACGCATATAAGTGAATCGTATGAATCGCTTTCAATATCTGCTTTTTTTGTTCTTCCAATCGGTTTTCAGATAACTGTTTCTCCTTTGCAAGCTGTGCCTTCATTCGCTCCGCTTCTGCTTTTGCATCATCTAATTTCTCTTCCTCCACACGATTTAGGAAGGTAAAATTAGTGATGTCCGCCGCACTCATCTGCATGCTCGTGTTTATGGCAAACAGAACCTGTAGAAACAAGTTCGCCTGCTAGATATTTTTCCACCGCTGCTTTGGATTCCCCTGTCGCACCAACGATAACTTCTACGCCACGTTCGTTGAAAATGTCTACAGCTCCGCCGCCCATTCCACCGGAAATGATAACTTCTGCTCCATTGTCTGCAAGGAAGTTCGGTAAGAATCCCGGACGATGTCCTGGATTTGGTACAGAGTTTTCGCTTACGATTTTTCCATCCTCTGTGTCAAAGAATATGAAATTCTCACAATGTCCAAAATGTCCTGCTACTTCGTTTCCCATAGATGCTACTACAATTTTCATAACTAAAATCTCCTTTTCTTCTTACTTATTTAACAATTCCATTGTATTTTGATACACATGGAATAGTGCTTCTTTTAATGGTCCTTCCGTATCTGCAACGCTCTTTCCTTGATTCATCATCTTGGAAGCTGTCTTATCATAAGGAAGAACTCCTACAAAATGAATGTGATGCTCCGCACAGAATCTTCGGACCTCCTCCGTTTTCTCCGGCGCCCTATCATATTTATTGACGCAGACCGCAAGACGTGTCTGCAAGGTTTCTGCTGTTTTTACAAGTCGTTTTAAATCACTGATTCCGGATAGACTTGGTTCCGCAATCACAAGTACAAGATCCATTCCGCTGACCGATGCAATGACCGGACAACCAATTCCCGGTGAGCCGTCTATGATCGCAACTTCTGTATCTGGCGCATGTTTTAGCATCGCCATCTTCACCTCTGTTACGAGTTTACCGGAATTTCCCCGTCCCATTTTCAGCTCTGCCGTGGAAAACACTTTTTCTCCAAGATACAATTCCTTTTTCCCTGCCACATCCTGTACAAGCTTTATCGCATGTTCCGGACAAACATACTCGCATACTCCACAGCCTTCACAGGAAACATCCTGCACACGATAGATACCATCTTCTTCTCGCAAAGCATCAAATCTACAATGTGCTTTGCAGATTCCACATCCTACACATCGTTTCGGATCGATCACCGCTTTATCCCCACCAAGGAACTCGGATACCTCCGGATCTGCCGTCTGTTCATTCACAAGATGAAGGTTCGGCGCATCTACATCGCAATCCGCCATTGCCTTTGTCTGCGAAAAACGGATAAATGCCGCCGCTGTCGTTGTCTTTCCTGTACCGCCTTTTCCGCTCAGAATTAATAACCGTTTCATCTCGCACCTCCGATCTGCCGCAACATTTTCTCAAATAACTGCCGCATCTCTTCCGAATACTTGGAAACAATCTGACCGTCTGCAACGAATGCTGCAACCTTCGAATCGTAAGGTATTCTTGCAAGAATCGTAAGCTCCTGTTCTTTACAAAATCTTTCCAACGGTTCATACGGTTCTTCCTCTTTATTGATGATGATGCCGCACTTTCTTCCTAAAAGTTTCACCAGCTCATACACCATCTGAAAGTTATGAAAACCAAATGCCGTCGGTTCGACTACAATCACGCAATACTCTGCATCCATCACACTTTCCATCACACTACAAGCGCTTCCCGGAGGACAATCAATAACCGTCAAATCTTTTGCCTTTTTTAATGCTTCTCGAATCACCGGAACTCCGGAAGCTTCTCCGGCATTTAACACTCCGGTTACTACAGACAGATCCTTTCTCACTCCACACCGAATTGTTCCGATCGGTTTCTTCTTCTCTGTAATCGCGCCTTCCGGACAAACCAGTTTGCAGCCTCCACAGCTATGACAGACTTCTGAAAATACCATAGGCTTTTCTTTGATATAGACGAGGGCATGGAATCTACAGAACTCCACACATTTCTTACAACCATTACAGCGCTCTTTATCAAATTCCGGTAGTAACGTGTATACTGTTTCCTCTGTTACCTGTTCCGGCTTTAAGAACAGATGTCCGTTTGGCTCTTCCACATCGCAATCGATATATGTAGCATTTCCTGCCGCCGCAGCAAGATTCACCGCTACAAAAGTTTTCCCTGCGCCGCCTTTTCCACTTAAACAAGCGATTTTCATTGGATACCATGATAGCCGCCATGGAACTGTGTCAACTCTTCCAGTTTTCCTTCCTCCAAAGCAGTCAGATCATCCGCTGCGGCTTTATGTACGGATTTATATATTTTCATCTCTGCGGCGTGAAATACTTCTGCTGCATTTTCGCCACAGCGTACGGTAATCAACGCATTCACACCATTATCCACAAGGAACTGTGCCGCCTGCACTCCCGCGCCGCCTTGTGCAGCCGCCGCCGGATTCTCTACAATCGTATCAGCGCCATTTTCTCGGAACAGGAAAAATGGAGCCCGTGCCAGCACAATGCAGACCTCTTCTTTATTCTCATCCAATGGAATTGCAATTTTCATCCCTTCATCCTCCTTCTTACAAGCGCAGCTTCGTCGATGTTTCCAACATCCTCCACATGCACAAAATTCTTCCTTCCCATCGCAAAGCTGGTAATCTCCGCCTTCAATGCGAAGGGGAAGTCCTTCCACCAATGCTGTCGCCAACTTCTTCCTTGCCGAATTGTAGATCATCTGTGCCGTTGTTCTCGCCACCTGCATGTATGCGCTGCATTCTTCCTGTGAAAAGCCTTGCTTATCAATCAATCGAATTGCTTCATATTCATCTACCGTAAGCAACACGACCGATGAAAATTCTTCCTTGCATACCGGTCGAAATTCCCGAATCTGTGGCATCTGACATACTTTTCTACATTTTTTTTGTCTTGGCAAATCATTCACCTCCAGCATCTATATTACAAGCTTTCTTTTCTTCTATAATTTTAGTATAAAATTATAAATGGCATATGTCAATAACTTTCTTGACATATGCCATTTATCTATTATAACACAATATACTGCAAAAGATTAAATATATATCCTACTACAATAATTCCTACGGTACAGATTGCCACAAATACTCCGAGCAACTTCCGATCGATCGCTTTTCGAAGCATAATCATAGAAGGTAAACTCAATGTCGTAACCGCCATCATGAAACTTAATATTGTTCCAAGCTGCGCTCCTTTTGCAAGTAACGCTTCTGCCACCGGAATGGTTCCAAAAATGTCTGCATACATCGGAACGCCTACAAGAACTGCTAAGATTACGCCGAATGGATTCCGATTTCCCAATGCAAGTTCAATCCATTGTTTTGGAATCCAGTTATGGATCACTGCACCAATACCGACTCCCACTAGAATATATGGAAATACTTTTTTGAATGTCGTTTCCACCTGCGATTTTGCATAGAGTAATCTATCTTTTCTTGTTAAATTCGGGGCATCAATATCAATCCGCGGGGCAGTCCGAATGAATTCTACCACACTCTCTTCCATATGAAGCTTTTCGATAATCGTACCTCCAACTACTGCTACGATCAATCCCAAAACCACATAGACAACCGCTACTTTTCCACCAAAAATACTCATCAACAAAACGAGACTTCCCAAGTCTACCATCGGAGAAGAGATTAAAAAAGAAAAGGTAACTCCAAGGGGCAATCCCGCACTTGTGAATCCCATAAACAGCGGTATGGAAGAGCAGGAACAAAATGGCGTTACCGTTCCCAAAAGAGCCGCTATGATATTTGCCCCGATCCCGCGAAATCTTCCCAATATTTTTTTACTTCTCTCCGGCGGAAAATAGCTTTGTATATAGGAAATGATAAAAATCAGCAAGCACAATAAAATAGTAATCTTGACAATATCATATAGGAAAAACCAAACGCTTCCGCCAACTCTCGATGTCAGATCCAGGCCAAGCGCGGAAAGACCTTTTCCAATCATCGCCCGCAGCCATTGCATTCCTAAGATTTGATTCTGTATCCATTCCCAGATCATTTTCATAGTTTCCACATGCAAATCTCCTTACACTATTTTAACAGACGAGCAATCTCATCTTTTTGGGCAACTCTGCCTGCGATCACAAGCTTCCCGTTAATCATCACGGACGGCGCTGTCATCACTCCTAGTTTTACAATCTCGATCAAATCCTGTATTTTTTCTACCGTTGCATCGCACCCGGTCTCCTCTACTGCCGCCACAACATTTTCATAGAGCTTATCACATTTATCGCAACCTTCTCCGATTACTTTTATATCCATCTTCGTCCCTCCTAGTTTCTCAATTTCATTTCGCTTCCTACACATTCCTGCCATGCTGCAAGAATCTTTTTGATCACCATTGGGCCAATCTTAGAGATAAACACCAACTGTGATTTTTCAAATTCCTCAGACTCCTTATAATCAATCAACGCTCCGACCACATCTACTTGCGTCCATCCACATTCTTCCAAATTGCAGAAGCCTTTCACACGATGTACATCTGCTGCGATTGCCTGTAAAAATACATGCAGCTTTTCTTTTTCCACTGTTCCGTCATATTCCATGAAAATAGATTTCGGTTTCGTCTCAACGGAATTGGTTGTCTCCTCACATTCTGCCCACTGATAAACCATCAGATCTTTTTTCATAAAAGAATAGTCCATTTCACCGTTGGCGCTTTTTATCACCTCACACACCGGATTGATTTCTCGAATCTTTTCATATACTTTAGAAATCATCTCTTCATCTGCTAAATCTGTCTTCGTAATGACTGCGAGATTACAATGCTTCAACTGACGATAGGCTGTTTCTTCGTCTTCCACCTGCTTCAAAAAATTCACCGCATCTACAAAGCAAAGTACACCTTTGAAATCATATTCCTTATTCGACGCTATTTTTGCAGCTTCCAAAATCTCCTGCACATTCGACGGATCTCCCCAGCCGGAGCTTTCCACAAATAAGTATTCAAACTCCTGCTGCGCCATCTCTGCTAACGCCTGCACAAAATTTAATTTCAAACACGAGCAAAAAATAGAACCTCGGTTGATCTCTACCATCTGAATATCATCATTGCGAAGAATCGTTCCGTCAATTCCAAGCTTCCCAAATTCATTCTGAATAATTCCAATCCGATGTCCTTTCAATTCTTCCAATAGCTTTAATAACACCGTAGTCTTACCGGATCCTAAAAAACCAGTCAACACATATAGTTTTGTAGTTGTTTCCTGCATGGTTATCCTCCTCTTATACATTGAATTTTTTCTATTTATTATTCATTTATTTACCGGCGAAACCTCGCCGGTTATTATTTGCAATCGCAGTCTACAATATGAACAAATTCACTCGGAATCATCAGTTTTCCGACTGTTTTATAGATTTCATTCATCTTATTCAAGTTCAAAGAATAGTGCGTCCACTTTCCTTCCTTTCTCGGAATAACGAGATCAATGTCTGTAAGCAATTTCATATCATGAGACAACGTAGGTTGTGTAATCTGAAATTCCTCTAAAATCTTGCATGCACATAATTCTCCATTCGACAGCATATCAATGATCTTCAATCTCTTAGGATCTGCAAATACTTTAAAAATCTTTGCATACTCTACATAATCCAATTCCATAATATCCTCTCTCTAAACACATAGACATTTTTCTATGCGATTACTATAACACTCACATAGAAAAATGTCAATATATATTATTGTTCAAATTCATCCCCCGGCTGATAAATCCGAACAATCTTATCACGATGCGGACTGTCTGGATGTTCGTCTATCCATTTCCCGATCAATTCGTATTGTCCCCACGTATGCATCGGATAAATCTTTTTGCAATCCGCAATTTGCAAAAACCATTCCAATCCAAGGGCGTAATTTTCTTCTTGCCTCGGATCCATTGGTATAAATCCAACATCGATTTCCTGACCTTTCAATGGTTGTGTGAACTTTTTGTACCGTCCTAACATCCGCAGATTCCATTCGTCCGATTCCTCATTCCAATGCCAATCATTCAAATCTCCCGCATGGTAAATCTTCTTTCCTTCCGCCGTAACGCAGAATGCCACGCCTTCATCTGTTGATTTTAACGTATGAACTTTGACATCACCCTTTTCCCAACGTTCACGAGGTTTTAATTGCACACTTTTATTCCAAAGCTGCTTCGGAATATCAGCCTTCCAAATATCCGCAGAAATGATATAGAATACATTTTCACGCTCTTTCGCCAAATCAAAAATCTTTGTATTGAAGTGATCCTGATGACGATGACTTACAAACACAAACAGTTCCTTTTCCTTAGGCAAAGGCGGAATCTTTCCTCGGTAGTAATCGAACAGCAGTAACGTATGCGATAATTCGATAAGAAAACCGCTATGCCCAATATACGTAATCTTCATATTTTTCGTTGCACTCCTTTTACATCATATACTATCTCTAGTATACCTCATTTTGTCCGACAATGGGAAAAATTCACAAAAATTGAGATGCATTTTCATGCATCCCAATCCTTTTTATATACTATTCAATTCCTTCTGTCTCAATGATGAATTTTACACTTCCGTCCATTCCGTCCGCTTTTCCTGCATAAGAGTCATAACTGCAAGTTTCAGAAGTTAATGCATCTACTCGATCCAGCAAACTTCCAAGAAGATCATCTGCTGTCTCCTGCAGTTTTTTGATTCCTTTATTATTGAATTCTACTGTTCCGTTTTTCAACTGTAACGCTCCAGCCTGTAATGCGGAGATTCCGGATTGAACCTGACCACTTGCTGTCTGCAATGTTCCAGAACCAAGCACTAACTGATCTGTACCGCTTAGAAGCTTTGTTGCCCCTTCACGCAACGCCTCACTATTCATAGCGAGTGACGCTGAACCATTGGAAAGTTCAGTTCCTAATGTACCAAGTCCCTGACTTAATTGTTCTGTTCCTCCTGCAAGTGTGTGTACACCGTCGACCAACATACCCGCATTTTCTTTCAACAGCTGTGCTCCTTCTAATAACATCGGGTTTGCTTGTGTCAAAGCATCTAAACCGGACATCAATGCATCCATACCTTGCATAGCCTCTGGAAGACTATCTGTTTTCTGATCTAAAGTTCCTACATTTTTAGATAATACACCAATCGCTCCATTGAGTTTCTGCATACCTCCGTCTAATTCTGCTATACCAGCTTTTAGCTGTTCCATTGGAGCCGTTGGAATCTGATCTTTCACTGCCGAAATCTGTTCCAACAGTTTGTTCATTGTTTGAAGAGTAGGTGTGAGGTCATTGACGGAACTTTGAATTTTCTCAAATTCAGATTTCATGTTTGCCGCAGATGTCTGTAAGGAAGTAAAATCCGGAATTGGAAGATCCACAGCGACTTCACCGACAGATACGTTCTCTAATTTCTTGAATTCTCCCGTGTTTACTTTAGCATTTGACAACTGTTGTACTGTTTTTTTCAAAGCATTCACCGTTTCGCTGTCGCCTTTTTCATTTGCCTTTTTAATCTGTACATTCAGCTCAGAAATAGCAGAATCTATCTTTGCATTGGAAGCTTCTACTGATTTCTTTGCCGCTTCAAGCTGCTGATTCTTTGCTGCAATCTGTGCATTTGCTTTTTCTTCCACTTGCACTGTTGCCTGGTTCACTATTTCTTGACATCCTTTTTTTAGATTTGCCAATTGCGCGCTGACTGTCTGCAGTTTTCCAATCATTTCATTTCCAGCCTGAAGCATTTTTTCAGTCGGAGTAAGAATCTGAGTTTTCACAGTCTGTGACATCGTTCCTGCCTGTGCCGTTAATTCTTTCCCTGCTGCGGTCATATTATCAACCTGTTTCATCAAACTATCCATTGCCTGTAAACTGGCATTCAGCTTTTTCGTTCCTTCGGCAAGCGTTTGAGAAGCTGTATAGATATCTTCTGAAGCATTTCCTTTTCCATCGACTGCCCCGTTGAGCGTTGTAATTGCCTGCTTGATCTCCATAAGACCTGTTTTCAGTTCAGATAATTTCTTCGCCCCATTGGCAATCTGTTCTTCCCCAGCCACATAATTTGTCACTCCATCTACCAAAGATACCGTTCCGGCAGTATAATCCTCTACTCCTTTTACAACCTTATTCACACCGTTTACATACTCTGATACTTGAACATTTAACGCTCCGTCTTTCCCCATATATTTCTGAATTCCTGCATTTAAAGTATCTGCGCCTTTTGTATACTGTTGAATTCCTTTGGTAAGATCGGAAGCTCCTAAATTCAGTGCATCGATTCCTTCTTTCAATGTTCCGATTCCTTCATCGAATTCCGTATAGCTTGAACCTAATTTATCCACACCGTTTGATAATTCCGCAGAACCATCTACAAGTTTTAATGCTGCATCTTCCAACTCATTCAAAGAAGACATTACATCATCTAAGTTATCCGTATCATTGAGATTCAAATCTTCTAACAAATCTGAAAGTGCAACTGTAAATGTTGGATCCATGGAGAAATCTGTCACATCTGCCGTAATTTCCAGACTTTCCGGAAGGCGGATATCTTCTATTGCTGAAGATGCCTCTTCTTCATCCAATCCCAGACTTTCTTTCATACCCGGCATACCAACACCCAGCACAATGTTTCTGTCTCCATCAGAAATTACTTTTCCATTGTCAATCACTACATTGGAAAACTTTTCTTCCGGTAGGATCATTCCGGTTACCATAACAAACGGACTATAGATATCTTCTTTCTTTCCATTAATCTTTGTCGTTTGCTTTGCATGATTTTTATAATCGATTCTAATTTTCAGCTTTCCACTTTTTCCTGCCAGTTCAGAAGGAGTTGTTTCCTTTCCATCTAAATAGTATGTGAATTTCACTTCTACCGGAAGTTCTTTTTCACTTGTTCCCTGATAATAGATGTCTTTTCCATTGGTATTCCAAGTAACACTTCCATTTGTCTGTTCAAATGTTTCATCGCCTTTGACATTTACAATCCCTGTTAAATCAGACTGATCACTTAACACATTTTCAACGCCTGCATTTTTCAGCCAATCCGATACCGTTACTTTCGTCTTACTTCCGTCTGCTGCTGCATTGACATATACAGTTTCTTCTTTTGTAACTGCCGGAGTTCCTTCTGCCGCACATACCGGCATCGCTCCCATAATTCCTGCCATTCCTACTGCAAGACCTGCCATCATTTTCTTTCTGATTTTTTTATTTCTATTCATGATGTTTGCTCCTTTCTTTCAATGCCTTCAATTCAGGGCTCTTACCAAATGTCGTCATAATGATCGGCTTGTCAAAAATCATAAACATTGCCGGAAGAATCAGGATTACTACACACATACTGATCAATGCTCCCCTTGCAAGCAATGTACAGATGGAACCGATCATATCTACTTTTGAATAAAGCGCTACGCCAAATGTTGCCGCAAAGAAACTCAATCCACTGCTTATGATAGACAACATACTTGTTTTGTGAGCAATGGAAATCGCTTCCATCTTCGCTTTGCCTCTAATACGTTCTTTTTGATAACGGCTCGTCATCAAGATTGCATAGTCTACGGTTGCTCCAAGCTGAATCGTTCCGATTACGATACTTGCCACAAACGGAAGACTCGTTCCTTGATAAAATGGAATTGCCATATTCACAAATATCGCAAATTCAATGACCGATACAAGAATTACCGGCAATAAGAAAGACTTAAATACGAAGAATATAATAATAAAAATTGCCACAATGGAAATTACATTAACCGTCTTCAAATCTGTATCGGTTACATCCTGCAAATCTTTCATCAATGGAGCTTCTCCAATGACCATAGAACTTCTGTCGCTTGCTTTTACAATCTTATCAATCTCCGCAATCTGTTTATTTACCTTTGGCGTCGCAGATTCATATTCTGAGCATACAAATGCCAATTCGTAAGAATCACTCTGCAGCATCTTTTTCACATCTTTTGGAATCATAGAATCCGGAATGGTTGGACCAAATAAAGAATTCATACTGATCGTCCATTTTACGCCATCGACCTGATCGATCTGTTCCATCATCTCTCGTTTTACTTTGCTATCCATATTTTTGTTCATCATCACCATATGGATATTACTCATCTCAAAATCTTCCGCTAATTTCTTGTTCGCAATATTTCCCGGAAGACTGTCCGGTAAAGACTGCGCGATATTGTAATAAATCTTCGTGCGATTGTTTCCATAAATAGCCGGGAACAATAGTAGGATAAAAATCAAGATCCATGCTTTATAGTGCTTTGTAATAAATGCAGATGGTTTCTCCACTTTTTGGAAGAGTGGTTTATGCTGCGTTTTCTCAATCGGTTTATCAAAAATCAAGATCAAAGAAGGAAGAAGTGTGACACAACATAACACACCGATCACAACACCTTTTGCCATAACAATTCCCAAATCTTTTCCAAGGGCAAATGTCATAAAACAAAGTGCAATAAATCCTGCAACAGTTGTAATTGAACTTCCTACTACAGATTTAAATGTATTGGCAATTGCATGCCCCATAGCACGTTCTTTCTCACCCGGGAATCTCCGCTTGTTCTCCTCATAGCTATTTAATAGGAAGATTGAATAATCCATCGTAACACCAAGCTGCAATACAGCTGTCAATGCTTGTGTAATATACGAAATCTGTCCCAAGAAAAAGTTACTTCCTAAGTTATAAAAAATCGCTGCTCCGATACTAAAAAGGAAAAATACTGGAACCAAATAAGAAGTTCCTGTTACTTCCAATACTAAAAATGAAAGAAGCGTTGCAATCACAACATAGATTGGAAGTTCTTTTAATGAAATATTTTTAATATCTGTAACGATTCCTGTCATACCGCTGATAAAGCATTGTTTTCCGACAACCTTACGCATCTGTGTTACCGCTTCCATTGATTCGTCGGAAGAAGTGGTATTATCAAACAGCGCCAGCATCATTGTGGCGTCTCCATTAAAAAACGCAGTACGTAAGTCCTTCGGCAACATATCTACCGGCAAGGAAATATCTGCTACATCGTCATACCAAAGCACGTCTTTTACATGCTCGATCTTACTGATCTCATCTTCCAGTTTTTGTACGTCCTTTAACTCCATGTCCTCTACTACAACCATGGAAAACGCTCCCATTCCATACTCATCTACCAGAATATCCTGTCCTTTTACTGTTTCCAGTCTTTCCGGAAGATAGCTCAAAAGGTCATAGTTTATCTTCGTTGCTGCCATTCCAAATACCGAAGGAATAAACAACAAAATGCAAGTCATAAGAATAATGACTCTGTGTTTCGCGATCCATTTTCCTGTCTTGACCATTCGTTTCATCTCCTCTAATTATTTTCTACAATGAACATTATACGCAAAACTGACTATTAGTCAATACCAAAAATGAACTTTGGTCATTTTCTTGACAAAATCATTTTTTTCGGAAATAATAGTAAGGAAATCGGACAAAATATTTTGATGTACCAAACAGATAACATCATCAGGGGGAATGAACATGAGTAAAATAGATTTGAAAAAGAAGGTAAAAGAAAACGCACTCTTTCAGAATGCGTTTGAGCTCTTTACGGATAAAGGATTTGCAAAAACAACCATTTCAGACATTGTCAATCAAGCCGGTCTTGCAAAAGGCACCTTCTATCTGTACTTTAAAGATAAATATGATCTTCGCGACAAGTTGATCGTACACAAAGCCAGTCAGCTTTTTGCCGAAGCACATCAAGCTGTACTTGAACAGCATGTGGAAGGCTTTGAAAATCAGCTTCTCTTTATCACAGATTACATTATAAACTGTTTCAGAGAACAGCATAGCTTGCTACAGTTTATTGCAAAAAATTTGTCTTGGGGCGTGTTTCGAAATGCTTTCAACAATATGGGTGAAGATGAATCTCAGCCGTTTTATAATTACTATTTAAAATCAATGGAAGAAAACCATATCGTATGTGAAAAACCGGAGATCATGCTTTTCACGATTATTGAACTGATTGGTTCCACTTGCTATAACTGTATCATTCTGGAGCAGCCGGTCACCATAGACGAATACCTTCCCTATTTACACAAATCCATTTTGCATATTGTTGATGGGTTTACAGAAAATTCGACAAAATTTTCAAACTGTTTGTGATAGAATAAGAAATAGTTTTTATGAAAAACTGACTTTTAGACATTTTTAAGAGGTGATTATTATGCTTTTTGACGTTATCATCGATGCTGCAAAAGACAGCGTACGGCTCCTTCCGTTTCTGTTTCTCGCTTTCTTCATATTAGAACTTTTTGAACATTATTCTGATCGTCTGAATCAGGAAATGCTTATTCGTTTTCGTAAAGCAGGTCCTATTCTCGGCGCATTGCTTGGTTGTATTCCCGAATGTGGGATTCCAGTGCTTGCAGCGAATCTTTTTACAGCCTCACTCATCTCACCGGGAACACTTCTTTCTGTGTTTCTTTCCACATCAGATGAAGCAATACTTGTGTTACTCGGAACATCACAGCATCCAAATATCATTACAAAACTTTTGATCATCAAATTTTTCATTGCAGTGATTGGTGGATATGCAATAGATTTCTTTTTTTCCAAACAGTTTAAAGGAAATAAGAAAGCTGAAATACATACACATTCCCATGGTTGCGACGGGCACAGCCACAATCTGTTTGTGCATGCATTTCAGCATACTGTAAATCTATTTTGTTATATTTTCCTGTTCACACTTGTTTTGAACTTTCTGTTGGAGATCATCGGATTCACAAGACTTGCTTCCGTATTGTTAAAAGGTTCGTTGCTTCAGCCGATTCTCACGGCTTTCATAGGACTTATTCCAAGCTGTGCATCTTCTATTCTATTAACTAAACTCTATGTACAAGGAATTTTAAGTTTTGCTTCTTTCATCGCAGGTCTTTGTTCCACAACCGGTGTTGGACTTGCAATCCTGGCTAAAATACACCCCGACAAAAAAGAAGTCTGTATGTTTGCCGCTGTATTGTTAGGTTGTTCTATTTTCGCCGGATTTTTACTTTCTATCTTATAGAAGGATTCCTTCATGCTCCAAAAGTTTTTTCTTCAATTCGATTCCTCCGGCATAACCGGTCAGACTTCCGTCACTTCCGATGACTCGATGGCACGGAATAATGATGGAGATTGGGTTATGCCCTACTGCACCTCCAATCGCCTGTGCGGACATTCTCTCTATTCCACGCTTTTCCGCAATCATTTTGGCTATCACTCCATAAGTAAGAACCTCCCCGTACGGAATCTCGCATAAGATTCTCCATACTTCTTTACGAAACATACTTCCCTGTGGAGCAAGTTGTAATTCTGTAATTCCTGGTTTCTCTCCATGAAAATATCGCTCCAACCAATGTATCGTTTTTTCAAAAATTGGTATCTTTTTCTCCACAACTTTCTCAGAAATTGTGGAAGCACAGTATTTCTGTTCTTCAAACCAAAGCCCCGTCAAATTCTCTCCATCGCTCGCCATCATCATTTTCCCCATTGGGGAGTGATATTTCCAAACATATTCCACACTTTTGCACCTTCCTTCAACATCACAGACTTTTATTTTCTCTATTATACTATGCAGCCTCTTATCTGAAAACCATTTTCTACTTGTTTTGCCCTGTAACTCATGTTATAGTAGTTGAAGTGGATTTTTCCACACAAGGAGGATAATTATGCTACAGATTTTCGGATGTCCTATGCATTACGGCGTAGGCGCAAAGGGGTTAGTAGATAGTCTTGACTATTTAAATGAACAGTACAGCGACTTAGATATTCATCTTGTACCGGAAGTTTTTGAGCCGGATACAACCGAATCACATTTAAAGAACTTCAACAGCGTACTTGCAACATGCGAAGCGATTGCAACATACAGCTACGAAAATATTTTGCAAAAAAATGATATCCCGCTTTTCATCGGCGGTGACCATAGCGCTGCAATGGGAAGTGTATCTGCATCTGCTGTTAAATACGAAAATACAGGTCTTATTTGGGTAGATGCCCATCCTGATATCAACACAGACAAAACATCGGTAACCGGCAACATTCACGGAATTCCTGTTTCCGCACTTTTAAATAATGTAAGCGACGATGCAAAACCGCTTGCCAATATTTTAAAAGAAGGGCAAAAAATCAAACCGGAACACGTTGCCATGATTGGTCTTCGTGATATCGACCCACCAGAGGCTGAGATTTTAGAAGAATTAAACATCAAGTATTTTACATATGAAGACGTAAAAGCTTTGGGACTTGATTTTTGCTTAACTGAATGCATCAATCACTTATCTCATTTAGAGAATGTTCATGTAAGTTTTGATATCGATGGAGTGAATCCACAGCTTTTACCGGGCGTGTCTGTACCGGTACCTGATGGATTTACAATCGAAGAGGTATACACCGTATTCAAGCGCTTGATTGGAGAACTCCCGGTACATTCTTTGGATATTGTAGAATTCAATAAAGAGTTTGACCAAAATAACGCAACTGCTGAGTTTACTTATCAATTAATTCAGTATGTAAAAACACTTTTTCATTAACTAATAACGCAATTGGGGACGTAGTAAATGCTCATTTTACTACGTCCCCAATTATTCTATAAGATGGCTTATTGATTTTTTGCATCATATTCTGCGAGATATTTTTTTACATATTCTACATCGGAAGGACAATCTACATACTCACATCCGTATTTTTGTCTTGTCTCATTTCCTTTTCCCGTAATTAAAAGAATCGATGGTTTTTCTACGCTCTCAATGGCCGCTTTGATCGCTTCTCCTCGATCTTCGATCATCTCATATGGACAACCTTCTTTCTCTACATACTGGGCAATATCTCTTGAGATCTCTTCTACTGGTTCGTATCCAGGATCTTCTGCTGCAAGGTATACCTTTTTCGCATATCTTCCTGCAATTGTTCCAAGGTCACGTCTTCTTAAAAATGCTTTTTTCCCCGGACATCCAAAAATACTAATGATCTCATAATCCGGATATTCTTCTTTTGTTGATGAGAATAATTTCTCAAAGCTTAATTTATTATGTGCATAATCTACGACTGCAATCACTTTATTATCTTTGCTTGCATACAATTCCATTCGTCCGCTGGAGCGTGCTCTTTTCAGTCCGGAATACATATATTCTGTCGGAATACCAAACTGTGCTGCAATGGCAATGACCGCAAGTGCATTCTCGACATTAAAAAGTCCCGGCATTGTGAGCATAAATTCTTTCTCAAATGCCTCGCATCGAACTGTAAATACCGTTCCATTCCCTTCTTTGTGGATATTATAAGCGTAAAAATCAGCTCCTGCATCCTTTGTACTGATTGTCACAACCTTCTCTGCTGCTTTTGCTGCTTCTAGAATCCGATCCGAAAAATCAGCATCTAAATTCACAACTGCCGTCTTTGTTTTCTCAAACAACAACAATTTTGAGCTAAAATAATCTTCAAAATCAGCATGTTCGATCGGACTGATATGATCTTCTGAAATATTCAAAAATGCAGCCACATCAAATTTCATCTCATCTACACGACCGTATTTCAAAGCCTGACTGGAAACTTCCATCTGCACAAATTCCATATTACTCTCTACTGCATTACGGATATGTCCTTGCAGTTCTACTGCTTCCGGTGTTGTAATATGGGATTCCTTTGTTGTAACTCCATCGTAGATATCGATAGAAGAAATTACCGCGCTGTCTCGTTTTCCTTGTGCTTCCAAATAGTCATCTACAATTGCTTTCATATAATAAACAGAAGTGGATTTTCCTTTCGTACCTCCAATTCCTATTACATGAATATCTTCCCATGGAGAATTAAAATATAAGTTCGCCAATATCGGCATCGCTTTACGAATATCTGTTACGATCATATGTGGAACTTCCTTGCATGATTCATAACATATTTCACTAATATAGCCGATTGCACCGTTTGCCAACGCTTCTTTCAAATATTCTTCTTTAAACGCTGCACCTTTACAAATGAATAAAGTATTCTTTGTAACTTCTTTGGAGTTATAAGTCAGATTCTGAATTTCTACCTCTTCTTGTCCACCACAAACTGCCTCCACAAGAAGTTCTCTCTCTTTCAGAAGTTCTACAAACTCTTTCATTGTATGATGTATCATCTGAGACATGATCTTCCTCCTGCTATCTTTAGCTGTAATATTTTTTAAATTTCACGAAATGACTGAGATATGTTCTTGTCATCGCATACAAACGTTTTGGTTGTAAATCTTTTTTATAGAACAATGGATTTACAACTTTTTTCTCTTTGATCAGCTTTTTCATCTTCGCTTTCAAAGCTTCATCTTTCACATACTTAAAGGCAACTGCTTTTGGCACTACGGTCCATAGATGTTCTTCTTTTGCAAACTCTGCCGGAAGTTCTTTTCCGTACACATACTCTTCAACGATATATTTGGCAACATTAAACCCGGAACCTGTAACATAATAATTACTTCTTCCTTGACGAGTATTGATCTCAAAGAATTTAAACTTACCGTCACGGGTATCATATTTGATATCAAAATTGGAAAATCCGATATAATGAATGTCCTCTAACAAAGCTTTTGCTTTTAACATCAATTCTTTGTTCGGTTCTGTGATGATCAATGCATGGTTTCCTAATCCTCTTGGTGTATGCTCCTCCAAAAGGACGTGTCCAAGACACATCATTTTCACTTTTCCATTTCGATCTGAATAGGAAGTCAATACACGCATGTATTCATCATTTCCTGGAATTGTATCCTGAATGATCAATTCTCTCTCGTATCCGGCGCCATAAATATCCGTAATCGCCTGTTCCAATTCTTTTCGATTCTTAATTTTGTAAATCTTTTTCTGTGTTTCAAATGGATGTTCCCAATATGTAACACTGTCTGATGGTTTCAAAATGACAGGATATGGGAAATTCATTTCAAAATCCAAGCCCATATCTTTTGTATATACGATTGTCCCCGGATAATCAATTCCATGTTTTTCACATAACTGATAAAACAGATTCTTCTGCTGTAACTCGTTCATCAGTTCAAAATCAATGTATGGTGCAATGATGTTCTTTTCCAGTTTATCTCTATGCTTACTAATCAAAGCAACATAATTGTCTCCACATCCTACCGCAACGATTTTCTTATCGGCATGTTTTCTTGCAAATCCATTGAGATTATTCAAGAAAAATTCATCTTCATCATTTTTGGGATTTGCACTATATATTGTAATCTTACTGTTATAACTAGGACCTGAAGGATATTTACCAAATACATAAGTTTTTACCTGATACTGCTCATAAAATGCACGCGCAACACTATATGTATTGATATCGCCACCAAGAGCTACCGGAATAAATTCTCTTTCTTTAAACTCCATTTTTTTCTCCTCTTTTTCTATTTTTCATATCATTTTATTATAGCTCATTACCCATATAGTGTCAAATTTCACTTCTATGAATATTTCAATTATTTCATATCTTTCTCTTGTGATATATGTGAAAAATGCTATAATAGAGATAGCGAAATTCTTTATAAAGGAGATATCTTAAAATGAGAGCTTATGAAAGATTATTAAAGTACGTTGTAGTTCGTACTCCAAGTGATGAGAACTCATCTACAGTTCCATCATCTGCATGCCAGTTTGAACTTGGTAAAATCTTAGTAGAGGAATTAAAAGCATTAGGACTTGACAATGCTTACATGGACGACAAATGTTTTGTATATGCAAAATTACCTGCTACACCAGGTTATGAAGATAAAGTAAAATTAGGCTTTATCGCACATATGGATACTGTATCTGATTTCTGTGATCATGATATCGTTCCTGTGATTACTGAAAACTATAATGGTGAAGATTTTCCACTTGGAACAAGCGGACGTTCTCTCACATTAGCTGATTTCCCACACCTTGCCGACTGCAAAGGACGTACATTGATCACATCTGACGGTACAACAATCCTTGGCGTTGATAACAAAGCAGGTATCGCTGAAATCATGACAATGTTAGAACGTGTGATTGAAGAAAATATCCCTCACGGACAGATCTGTGTTGCATTTACACCGGACGAAGAAATCGGAACAGGCGCTCAGAGTTTCAACTTAGAAGCATTTGACGCTGACTACGGATACACTCTTGACGGTGATGGAGAAGGAGAAATCCAGTTTGAAAACTTCAACGCATACAAAGCACACTTTGACATTACAGGTGTAAGCGTTCACCCAGGAGCTAGTAAAGACGTTATGATCAACGCAAGCTTAGTTGCTATGGAAATCAACTCTATGCTTCCATCCGGTGAAACACCAAGAGGAACAGAAGGTTACGAAGGTTTCTTCCACCTTACAAATATGTCAGGCGATGTAGGAAGCGCTTCTCTTACATATTTCGTAAGAGACCATGATGCATCTATGATGCAGGCAAGACTTCATACACTCCGCCACATTGAAAAATTAATGAATGAAAAATGGGGCGAAGGTATTGTTAAATTAACAATCAGTGAACAGTACAGAAATATGTCCGAAGTAATTCAGACATGCATGCACTTAATCGACAATGCTAAAAAAGCATGTGAAAGAGCAAATGTAGCTCCTAGCGTACTTCCAATTCGTGGTGGTACAGATGGATGTCAGTTAAGCTTCAAAGGTCTTCCATGTCCAAACCTTGGAACAGGCGGACACGGTTACCACGGACCATTCGAACACTGTACAGTAGAAGGAATGGATATGGCAACAGATATCGTTGTAGAACTTGTAAAACTCTACGCTGAATAATATCTAGTAAATATTCATATGATACATAAAAACGCACCGGCTGGCTGGCTGGTGCGTTTACGATTATAGAAGGAGACCTAAGCCTATGGCCAAAGACATGACAAAAGGAAATATTACTTCACAGCTGATCCGTTTTACTATTCCTCTCATTTTAGGCAATCTGTTTCAGCTTACTTATAATGCTGCTGACTCTGTCATCGTCGGAAAATTTCTCGGAGATAGCGCTCTTGCCGCTGTTGGAACTGCCGGACCTGTTATGAACCTGGTCATTCTGTTTTTCAGCGGTATGTGTATGGGAGCCGGCATCCTCATGAGTACCATGTTCGGTGCAAAAGACTATGAACGATTGGAGAAGCAGATTAGTACCTCCCTCCTTGGAGGTCTTGCTGTATCTGTTTTCATTTCTTTGTTCATGTTTTTATTTGCAACACCTGTTTTACAATTGATGAAAGTACCAGACAGAGTCCTTCCCGGAGCCTCCGGATATCTCCGCATTATATTTGCCGGACTTATTTTTACATTTATTTACAACTTCTTATCCAATACGCTTCGTGCACTTGGCGATAGTAAAACTCCACTATACTTTCTGACAATCAGCGCTGTTCTTAATATCATTTTAGATGTGCTGTTTGTAGTTGGATTCCATTGGGGAGTAAATGGAAGCGCAATAGCAACTGTACTAAGCGGCGCTCTGTGCTGTGCTTTTTGTGCAATCCACATCAAGCGCAACGTTCCAATTTTATGCCTTGGTAAAAAATGGAAAGTATTTGAAAAATCCCTACTTGCCAAAACCTTTTCCTATGGAATCACAAGCGCGCTTCAGCTCATGTGCGTACAACTTGGAAAGCTTTTTGTGCAATCTATGGTAAATGCTCAGGGCATCGCTTCTATGGCAGCATTTGCCGCAACAAACCGTGTGGATGATTTTGCCTTGACTCCACAGCAAAATATTGCCCATGCCACTACTACTTTTATGGCACAGAATAAAGGCGCCGGACAAAACAAACGTATGAAGGAAGGATTCCTTCGTGGCGTTATGATTGAATACGGCTACACGATCATTACTTCAACTGTTGTATTTGTATTTGCTCAACCGATCATTCAAATGTTCTTGTCAAAAGATTCCGCAAATGCACTGAATCTCGCAGTCACATATATCAAATTCATTGCATTCATGTATTTGATTTCCGGAACTACCAACATCCTTCAAGGATTTTTCCGTGGAACCGGAGACTTGAAGATTACATTGATCAGTTCTCTCACGAACATCATCACCCGTGTAATCTTTACGTTTCTCTTCTTAAACATCATGCATCAAGGCTTCGGAAGTCTTGCATGGGCCAACACAGCCGGATGGATTGCTATGTTTATCTTAGAATTCCCACTGGTGATTCATTATTGGAGAAAAAAATAACTTAAAAAAGAATCGATAATATGTCCCATTTCAATAGAGCAAATGGTATTTCTTAAAATATACTATTTCTTCTAATTGAATTTGGGACTTTTTTTATGTTGACATTTCTTTCGCTACAGTGTACTATCTAACTATGTCACTAGTGCAAAAAGGAGGTAAGTATGCAATATAATACAGAAATACCTATCTATCTACAGGTTATTGAAGATTTGAAGAAAAAAATGGTACAGGGAATTCTCTCACCAGGGGAAAAGCTTCCCTCGAATCGGGAACTTGCAGTTATATACAAAATCAATCAGAATACAGCGGCACGCATATACCGCGAAATGGAAACGATGGGATATTGTTTTACAAAACGGGGAATAGGAACGTTTGTTGCGGAGGATGGAACGATGTTTGAACAAATCAAAAAAGAAATGGCTGCAGAACTGTTAGAAAAATTCATGACAGGAATGCAGGATTTAGGATACAAAAAAGATGATATCATTTTCCAGATTGCAGATTATAAGGAGGACGAACAGCATGATACTAGAATGTAGAAATCTATCGAAAACTTTTTTTAACAAAAAAGCCGTTGTTAATTTTAATGTTGCACTTCAAGAAGGCAAAATCTACGGTCTTCTCGGCGAGAACGGAAGCGGCAAAACAACATGGATGAAAATGATCGCCGGTCTTACCAAACCAACTTCCGGAGATATCGTTTTCAAAGGTCATTCCTGGCATTATCACGACAAAGCAGAAATCGCCTATATGTCAACGGAACCATTTTTCTACAACTTTATGACTGTGAAAAGTGTTGGAAAATATTATCAAGATTTCTTCGAGGACTTTGATATGGATAAGTTTCTTAAGTTAGTTTCCCGTGTCGGATTAGATGAAAACTTGAAAATCCGGGCACTCTCTACCGGTATGTCTGCAAAACTAAAAGTTGTTGCTACCTTGGCGCGCCATGCATCGTTGTACCTTTTGGATGAGCCTCTCAATGGGGTAGATTATAAAGCCCGGGAAGAAATCGTATCTATTATTTTGGAAGAAGCTGTAGAAAATAACTGCTTTGTCATCTCCACACATTTGATTGAAGAAGTGGAAAGCTTTATTGATGATGCAATTTTTGTCAAAAATGGTGAGATTCTTCTCCAGACCGAAACAGAACATGAACGTCTGGAAAACGGAAAGTCCATCAGCGATATTTATATGGAAATTATGTAGGAGGAATTATATTATGGGAAAAATTATCAAATATGAATGGAAAAAGCAGCGTACTTCCAGAATGATCATTCTTTTTACGATTTTGGCTGGTTTGATTGCTATGGTAGCATTTAATTTTGACGCACTTGCTAATAACAGCATGCTCGTGGGAACTACCATTCTTCTATTAATGGCTACTTCCTTTTTAGTAATTTTTTATACCGGCATCGAAAGTCTGGTGATCTTTAACAAAGATCTTCGCACAAAACAAAGCCATATGCTTTGGATGGTTCCGAAATCCACTTATGAGATTCTTGGAGGAAAATTTATTGCAGCCTTTTTGCAAATGCTCTTCGTATTTACTTGCGTTGTTTTTAGCGGCTGTATCTGCATTTTATTTATATTTTTTATCAATGATGGTTCTATTCAAAGTCTGCTGCAAGCCATACAGGATTTAGGAAAAGCGATTTTTCGTTTAAACATAGACTGGAGATTTTTCACCGACTTTTTCATTCTTATATTTTTAGGCTGGACTGAGATTATTATGATTGGATTCCTCTCCATCATCATTTCACGGACATTATTCTTGAACTCCAAATTCTCAGGACTTTTGTCTATCATCTTATTTTTTGTCATTTTGAATATTGTAGAACAATGCTATGAACTTGTGAATCGTGCCCTCGGTTCTTCCGGATTTCAGTTCCAGTTCACAGACCTGATATTCTATGCTGTAGTTTCTGTTATTTTATTCCTGATCTCAGGGGCGCTTGCAGATAAAAAATTAAGTGTATAGGTAGAAAAAGGTGGAAGTTTTTGCTTCCACCTTTTCTCTAACTATTTTCTTTTGCAAAATAACGAAGCCCATCTCCCACCATCGTCTGCAATCTCTCATATTCCTGCATCAGCATTTTCAAACCTTCATCGGTAATGAGATACCACTTTTTTCTTCCTTCTTCTGCCGTTCTTTTTATAATCTCATGCTCTTCAAATTTTGAAAGCATCGCATATAACGTTCCCGGTCCGACTTTTACACGCCCTGCGGAGATTTCCGATACTTTTTCCATAATATCAACACCACAACATTCCTTTGTCAACGCGAGAAGAATATAATACATGGGTTCTGTTAATGTTTGAAATTGTTCTCTTGCCATAATCCCCCACCTCTTCTATTCCGGTAATTCCAGCTTGTCACGTATGTCCTCTACTTCCTTTTGTGTCAAATCTGTTTTCCCGTCTACATAAAGCCTAACTGCATATTGCGGATAACGTATATAATAGAAATACGTTCCACCCATTCTGTATGCCTCTTCTGCCCCCCACACTTCCTTACATTTTACGGTGTCCTCTTCTTCGATATCAAACTCTGTCCATATCTTATTTAAAACCCAATCTGTTCCACTGTGGTACACTTTATAATTTACATAAAAATCTTCTTGATACTCTCCCTCTACAGAAAAGCCGAATATACTATGGGATACATTTCTCTTCGCTTTTTCTTCGTCGCCCTGCATCACAAATATTCCCAAAGCTACAAGAATAAAGATTGTTGCAAAAAATTGAACGAAACCGTTATCTATCTCCAGCGGTCTCCAGAACGAAAGAAACACATTCAACAATATCATAAATAACAGAAGCATTCCTGCTGCCAAAAGAACTTTACTTTGCTCTGCATTTTCAACATTCAGTACCATGCCAACTATAACCAAATAGATAAAATATTTTCCAAAGATTGTCATACTCTTGCATTTTCCAAAGAATAGTGCTTCTCCTTGTTCTGTTTCTTGTCTTTTTCTGTTTTCCCATATTTTTAATAAAACCACGTCTGCCATTCTGCATATTGCCGTAATCACCATCAGCACCAATACCAGCAGCATAAAATTACTGAAAATCCATTCTTCAAAATCAACCTTCCAAAACTGATACAAGTATAATGCTGTAAATCCCAAGCCTGCAATCGATGTTTCTCTCCAATTTTGCCACTCTGCCTTTTTAATATTCTGCAATCGCTCTTCCGGTTCTACAATGGCAACCGCATTTTCATCGATCTGTTTGAATATACAAAACTTTCTTTGAGAATCTAATAGTTTCCATCCTGCTCTAGCACAAAACTCCGCATACTCCTGTACATTTTCTCCCGGTCTTAGATCCATCTCCGATCCCTTCGGAAATACTTCCACCGTATAGGTGATATCTTTCGGTTCCCCTTTTTCGAATACAAGCCCTAATTTCCACTCTTTAAAATGCCATCCCTGTAAAGATTGTCTGTGTAAATATTCCGCAAATGCATCACATTCCCGATAATCAAAATTAGAAATTACTCTTTTTGTATTTCTCATATCACTCACCTCGCTTAATATCGTGTATCGATATTGTTTCTATCTTTAGTATAATATCGACACACGATATTGTCAAGAGATTCTACATATGATAAATCTAAATAGAAAAACCGCCGAAAAAATCGACGGTTTCTCACAGGAACTACTTTGCTTTTTGTATATAACTATTCTTTTATTTTTCTCTCTGTAACAATCGCAACATCGCTTTCTATAAATAGTTTTAACAGATCACTACATGCTTCCACATCTTTCATATCAATAATATTATGCGGTGTATGCCCATATCTTGTCGGAATAGATAGCCCTACAGTCTTCACTCCTTGACATGATTTCATAATGGCTCCGATATCTGTTCCGCCGGCATACAACGGGTCCATCTGATATGGAATTTGATTTCTCTCAGCTATTTTTCGCAGCTCACCTGTCAAACCACTATCACAGATTACGCTTCCATCGCTTATTTTTATTGCAACACCGCCGCCTAAAACCGGAGTCCCATAATCTTCTCCGGGAAGGTCAAACGCCCGGGTAATATCAACCGCAATTCCTAGATCCGGCTGTATCCGTTCTGATAACACTGTTGCTCCCCGAAGTCCTACTTCTTCTTGAACTGTAAATGTAAAGTAAATATCATGATATGGATTTTTCATCTTTTCAATAATATCCATCAGAATATAGCAGCCAACTCTATTATCAATCGCTTTCGATAACACACGTCCATTTGCTAACTCTTCATATCCACCTTCTATAATTGCACAGTCCCCCACAGAAACCAGCTTCTCAGCTTCTTCTTTCGAAGAAACTCCGATATCTACATATAATTGCCTTATATCTGAATCCTTAATATCCTCTATTTTTTGTGAACACGCAATGACACCCTTCGTACCATTCTGAAATACTACCCGATTCATATAAAGGACAAATGCAGAAAGTCCTCCTACCTGTTTTACCTTTAAGAGACCATTTTCCAATATCTTCACAACACATAAGCCCACTTCGTCAATATGTGCTGATAACATAATTTTCTTACGAGCGTCTCCATTTCCTCTTTTTAGAACAATTAAATTTCCTACTGCATCTACCTCTATTTCATCTGCATATGGATATACTTTTTCAGCAATGTAATCGGATACATCATTTTCAAGTCCACTAACTCCCCACAATTGTGTCAGTTCTTTTAACATTTCCATCCCTCTTTCATATTTTATACAAGGTGTATAATTTCTCCATCGATAATGGTTGCTAGACAATGTGCCGTCATTTCTTGTATCGGATTCTTATCAAAAATAGTGATATCAGCATCTTTTCCTATCTCAATACTTCCTATTCTATCATCCAGGTCTAGTATTTCTGCTGCATTGCTTGTCACAGCACGCATTGCTTCTACCAATGGAAGTCCGGCCTTATGACACATTCCTGCACATACGACAAGATTGCTTGTATGCATAGCCGGAAGATCTGTCATGATTGCCAGCTTCACACCTGCTTCATGGAGAATCGCTGCAGATTCAACACCTTGATTTACCACTTCATTTTTATGTGGAAATCCTAAGAATGGTCCTAAAATAACTCCTTTCTGTCTAGTATGAGCAAGTTCGTCTGCAATCAGATGTCCTTCACTACAATGGTCCAACGTAATTTGAAGATTAAACTCCTCTGCAATTCTTAGCGCAGTCATAATATCATCTGCACGATGTACATGAGCTTTCAGAGGAAGTTCACCTTTTATTACAGGCACAAGTACATCCAAACGAATATCAAACGGTTTGTCTTTTTTATCCGCATATTCCCTTGCTTTATACAGCCATTCTCTTATGAGAGCGGCTGTTCCCATTCTTGTTCCCGGGATTCTTCCTTTTGCACCATGCACATTTTTAGGATTCTCACCAAAGGCAGCCTTCATTGCAAGAGGCGCTTTTAAAATCATTTTATCCATGATGTTTCCTACTGTTTTCATAGCCACAAACTGTCCCCCAATTGGATTTGCACTTCCCGGACCTGTGGCCACACAGGTTACACCATTTTCATATGAATGTCTAAATTCTGCATCCAATGGATAAATCCCATCGATTCCTCTCAGATGAGGAGTAATCGGATCTGCCTCCTCATTCCCATCTACACCGGCGCTTCCAATCCCCCATTCAAAAATACCGATATGATTATGGGCATCGATAATTCCCGGCATAACAATGCCTTCTTTTGCATCCACGATTTTACACTCTTCAGGAATATCCAGATTTTTTCCTATAAAAACTATCTTTCCATTTTCTATAAAAATATCTCCTTCTATCACATCCGCATTTTTATTCATCGTATGAATATAACCATTTTTTATCAAAATAGCCTTTTTACACATTTGTACTTCATCTCCTTTATGCAATACTATCAGAAACTTTTTCGGCTAATTTTTCAATCACCCCTGTTTCAAAAGGTGATGGCAGCCCCGCTGAAATAACTGTGTCGGTAAAACCTTTCCTTCCACTATATTTCAAAATATCTTTGTAGCACTTCCATGCTGTTTTATGATCTTCTTTATCCAATACATGAAGCTCAAGCGCGCATACCTGAGCAAGAACGTAATCAATATAATAGAATGGCCAACGATACACATGTGTCTGTTTTTGCCACATTCTTCCCTGACCTAAAAATGTATTTGTTTCATAATGTCTCCACGGAGTGTATTCACTTTCTAGTTTTTTCCAAAGCGCTTTTCTCTCCTCCGGCGACATATCAGGATGGTCATATACGGTCTCTTGGAATTCATCTATTGCGCATCCATATGGAATGAAGGATAAAGCATGCTTGATGTGTAAATATTTATACCCGGCTATATCTTCTTCCGGTAAAACGTAATTCAAATATGGCCAAACAAGAAATTCCATACCCATGGAATGGATCTCTGCCAGATCAGAACTGCATGCACCCGCAAAACTCAGAGGTTCCCCGCGTTTACTGTATGAATGAAATCCATGTCCTGTCTCATGAGCAAAAGTTTTCAATGCACCGCTGCTTGCATTATATGTTTCAAAAATAAATGGCATATTATAAATAGCTGCATGATTGGAATAGGCTCCTACAATTTTACCTGGTCTTGTCTCTAAATCATAAAATTCACTTTCCAATAAATCTTCATAATAGACCTGCGTTTCTGGTGATAACTCTTTATAAACATTCCGGAAATCTTCTAAAATATTCTTCGTTGGTTCTGGTTTTTTCCCAAATTCTACAATATCTTCATCATAATGATATAATACATCATATCCCAATACATCCCGCTGCTTTTCAAAAAGCTGATTTGCAATCGGAACTAATTTTTCTTTGACACCATCTCGAAAAACTTTTACTTCTTCACGTCCATAACTAGTTCTTCCCATACGACAGTATCCTACGTCTGTAAAAGACTTTTTGCCCAATTTATTTGCGATATTCGCACGAACTTTCACCAATTCATCATAGAGTGTATCTAATTCTTCACCAATTTTAGCATATGCTTTTTCACTGATTTCTGCATATTTTGATCGTTCATTTCGATCCTCGCTTCCCATATGAGCTCCAATTTGAGATAATGGTACTTCCCCCTCTTCCGTAGTGGCAGTTAAATTTGCCAGCAATTCAGAATAGTGGGAAGATAATTCATTTTCTTTCATTAAATCTTCCATAATCTCTGAACTAAATGCCTCTTTATGAAGCGCCGCCAATGTAAACGGCTCTTCACCAAGGTAATTCTTTAATTCCTCCCGATATGAGCTTTCAAGAAGCGCTTCATTTAGTGCATTCTCTAATGCCTCATACTGCGGCTTTACTTGATCAAAAAATTCTGTCTCTTTTCTATAAAATTCATCGTTTACATTCATCGTATTACGAGCTTCACAAATAACAGACAACGTAGTGAATTCATCTCTTAGTTTATCCACGGCTATTAATGCATAATACGCCTCTCCAAAACTTTCTGCTTTTTTAAATTCATCAAGCTGTCTATGAAATCTCTCTTTAAACTTTTCCATATTCAACCTAGTATATGGTACGTCACCAAATTTGATCATGATCAGATTCTCCCTTCTTATGATTAAAATATAACTTTTTCTCCATTTAAGTATACGTCTTTTTCCTGTGCTACACTTTCAATATCTTCCAGCGGATTCTTAGTCAAACATACAAAGCTTGCTCTTTTTCCTTTTTCCAATGAACCATATTCATCAGAAATCCCCAGAAGATCTGCACTTCCTCTTGTCGCTGCCGTTAAAGCCTGACACGGTGTTAATCCTGCCATAGTCATAAGTACCATTTCATATGAAGCTTCATCATATGGATCAAATGGTGATCCGGCGTCTGTTCCAAATGCAATCGGAACTCCTTTTTCAGCACATCGTTTTAACATATCTCTATGACGCTGTAAAACTTCCTGACTCTTTGCGTGATCCGGGTTATCCGGCTCTTGTTTCATTCCTTCATTTACTGCATAATATGGCGCGCATAATGTTGGCACTAGATATGTGCCTCTTTCTACCATCATATCCATGATATCTTCACTCATAAAGACACCATGTTCTATAGAATCTACTCCCGCTTCCACACAATTTCTGATTGCAGTGTTTCCATGTGTATGAACTGCTGCTTTTCTTCCCCATGCATGTGCTGTCTCAATGCCTGCGCGTATCTCCTCCTTGGTAAACTCACATGGCCCCGGTTCCGGTCCCGGTGAATTCACACCGCCGGAAACCATCAGCTTCACAACATCTGCCCCTTCTTTTATGACACGTCTCACAGCTTTCTGAACCTCACATACTCCATCCGCTTCATAACTGATATTATATCCATGTCCGCCGGTCGTACAAATTGCATGTCCACATGTGATGATCTTTGGTCCCGGAATTTCTCCTCTATTAATACTATCTCTAACTCCAAGCGAGTATCCCTTATAAGCGCCTAGATCACGACATGCCACAATTCCTGATTGTAGAAGCTTTCTTGCATGCATTGCCCCCTGGCAGATCAAATGTGCTGTATATTGTCCTTCATTTTTTTTCTTTATGTTATCTCCTTCACTGCAGAATAAGTGTACATGAGCATCAATAAATCCCGGCACCACATAACCTTTCTCTAATTCCACATACTCGGCTTCCGAATCCTTTTCTGCCTCGTTTTTTGATTTGATCCAAAGAATACAGCCTCCTTCTGTCATCATCACAAAGTCTTCTATAACACTTTGATTTTCATCACCTGTAAATAACCATTTTCCAACATAAGCGACTTTTTTCATTCTAATCTCCATTCCGCCGCTTTGCGGCGGCACAAATAGTGATGAAAGATTTCACT
>URRQ01000028.1 GCA_900550235.1 uncultured Lachnospiraceae bacterium | reverse complement strand
CAGATGGCAGGTTAAGATGAGGAAAACCTCATTTTAACTTGTACTAAATCTTGACATAGGGCCATTCGTTCTTTTAACGCTACATTTGATAAAGGAAATATTTAGTGCATTTGTGGAGAAAACGGTACAGGAAAAACAACGTTATTAGACCTTCTTACAGGATTATACATTGATGAGTATAAAGGAGAAATTTTGTATAATAATGTTAATCTAAAAGACATTGATATGAAGAAGCAAAGAGCGGTTAATATCTCTATGATAGAGCAAAATCCATACGTTTTTGAAGGAACTATCGAAGAAAATATCTATTTAACAAAATCATATTCTAATAAGAAATATAGCCATCGAGTTCTTGATAAAAAATTAGGAAATATTTATAATAATGGAGACGGAATATCAGGTGGAGAAAAACAGAAAATAGGAATCTTAAGAATGCTTTCTAAAGATAGCGATGTAATAATGCTTGATGAACCGACTTCAGCGCTTGATCAAGAAAGCAAAAAAAGAGTACTTGAGATTTTAAAGGAAATAAAAAAGAAAAAATTATTATACTTATTAGCCATGATAAAGAAGTTGAAAAGTTTGCAGACTATGTTATAAATATGTCTAGCAAATAAATTCAATTGATTATATTTTTTGATAAGGATATAGGAAGGGAGATGTGAAAATATGGATAGAAAGAAATTAATCGCAGCCATCATAGTTTTATTCATAACTTTTGCAATTGGATTTGCTGCATATCAATTGAACAGCGTGCAAGGGAACATCTATTTATATGGGGAATCACATGCTGAGCCGGAACTTGTTGAGCGGGAATATGATTTGTGGTACAAATATTACCATGAAAAGGGGATGCGACATCTGTTTACTGAAAACTCTTATTATGGTGCTGAATTTCTGAATTTATGGATGCAATCAGACAATGATGAATTGTTAGATCAGATACGGAAGGAGTGTATAGGGACATTTGGAGCAAGTTCGACATACAATGAATTTTATAAGAAGATCAAGCGGGAGTGTCCCGAAACTATTTTTCATGGGACAGATGTAGGACATCAGTACGATACGACCGGAGAGCGTTATCTGGATTACTTGGAAGAAAAAGGACAGGCAGATTCAGAAAAATATAAACGGGCACAGGAAGTGATGAAGCAAGGAGAAGTATTATATAGTAACAGCGAAGAAGAAGGCATGGTTTATAGAGAAAAGAAAATGGCAGAAAACTTTATCTGGGAATATGAAAAGCTGAAAGGTGAAAACATTATGGGAATCTACGGTGGCGCTCATGTTGAAATGGAGCAGGTAGATTACGGTACGGGACTCATGGATAATATGGCGCTTCGGCTTCAAGAAAAGTATCAAGAGAAGCTGGTTACAGAGGATTTGACAGATACTCCTTACGAATCAGATATTCAACCGAAAGAAGCCATAGAAATAAAGGGAAAGCAATATAGAGCGTCTTATGTAGGGTATACGCGTACTATGATTAAAGGAAAATACTATTCGACCATGTCAATTTATATTCTAAAAGAAGGGCAAGAGGATTTTGAGAATATGCCAATGGGAGAACCGATTTCTGCAAGGGATGCACTAAAGCTTGATGTAAATTATGGCACGGTATATGCGGTAGAATTTATTGGAGACGGTGAATATGTAGGGACAAGGCTATTTCTTACCGACACATCGGCTAGGGAAGACGGAAGCATTATGATGCGGGAGATTCTATTAGATGATTAAAAAAGATTGCACGCGCTGCAATCTTTTTTTACTATAATCTAACCAAATGCATAGTTTTTACATCTAATAGATATAACAAAGAAGCAGTATCCCCTGCTGCTTCGAGGGGGAATTATATGGACATACTTGTGGTAGAGAAAGCAAAGGAGCAAAAGGAGAATCTAAAGCATCTTTTGCTGTCTGTTCTGTTTGCCTTTTTGCTTACATTTGCAGCAGAAAGATGTATGAAACGGATATTTGATAAAAAATACGGCATTTTTTTGTGTGGGTATTATTTTGATCTTTTCAGCCGCAGTGTTGGTTTATGTAAGTATGAATCGAGTGGATGTTCCAAGACCGGCATTGCCGCAGGATTGTATCTTTGATTGGGAATTTTACAAGCAGACATATTTTTAATTTTCTATAAAGATTTCCTGCAATATTTGACATTTCATAGACAAATATTTATAATAAACTAGAAAAAGCAAAAGATGCAGGAAGGGAAAAAGTATGCGGGTAATCGGTGGAAGTGCAAAGCGTTTACAACTGAAGACATTGGAAGGATTTGATACAAGGCCGACTACGGACAGGATCAAGGAGACTTTATTTAATATGATATCTCCGTACCTTTGTGATTGTACGTTTCTGGATCTCTTTGCCGGAAGCGGAGGCATTGGAATTGAGGCATTAAGCAGAGGGGCCAGAGAAGTGGTTTTTGTGGAGAAGAACCCGAAAGCTATGGCATGTATCCGTGACAATCTGAAGTTTACAAAGCTTGAAAAGCGTGGTGTCACCATGCAGATGGATGTGTTCACATCCCTTCGTAAACTGGAAGGAACGAAGTGCTTTGATTATATTTTTATGGATCCGCCTTATAATAAGAAACTGGAAAAAGAAGTGCTTCTTTATCTGTCAGAGTCCTCGCTCATTCATCGGGATACGGTGATCATTGTGGAGGCTTCTAAGGAGACGGATTTTGCGTATTTATCTGAGTTTGGATTCACGGAGATCAAGACGAAGGAATATAAGACGAACAAGCATGTGTTTATAGAAAGAGAGCGAGGAGAGGAAGTATGCTAAGAGCAATATATCCGGGAAGCTTTGATCCTGTGACGTTGGGACATATGGATATTATCCGCCGTTCCAGCAATATTGTAGATGAATTAATTGTCGGAGTCTTGAATAATAATGCAAAAACTCCGTTGTTTTCTGTGGAAGAACGTGTTAGAATGTTAGAAGAGGCAACAAAAGAGCTTAAGAACGTGCGCGTAATTCCGTTTGAAGGTCTACTGATTGATTTTGTACGGAAGATGGATGCCAAGCTTGTCATCCGTGGTCTTCGTGCGATTACAGATTTTGAATATGAGCTTCAGATGGCGCAGACGAATCATAAGCTGGCGCCGGATATTGAGACAACATTTTTGACAACCAGTTTGGAATATTCATTTTTAAGTTCAACGACAGTCAAAGAGATTGCCAGTTTTGGAAGGGACATTTCTCAGTTTGTTCCTCCGATTGTGAGTGAGAAGATTAAAGAAAAAATGGAAATTAAGAATAAAAAGGAGAGTATAACCCATGAGTAGCCGTATTGAACAGATTATTGAAGAAATTGAGGAGTACATTGACAGCTGTAAGTTTCAGCCGCTTTCTACTACAAAGATCATTGTAAACAAAGAGCAGATGGACGAGCTTCTTCGCGAACTTCGCATGAAGACACCGGATGAGATTAAACGTTACCAAAAGATCATTGCAAATAAAGATGCGATTCTTGCAGATGCACAGGCTAAGGCTGACAGTATGTTAGAAGAAGCACAGATTCATACGAATGAACTTGTAAGTGAGCATGAGATCATGCAGCAGGCATATGCGCAGGCAAATGAAGTTGTTATGACAGCAACAGAGCAGGCGCAGGAGATTCTTGACAATGCAGCAAATGATGCGAATGATATCCGTATTGGAGCTATCCAGTATGCAAATGATCTTCTTGCAAATGCAGAGAATATCATTGGACATACATTAGATAGCTATACAACAAAGTATGATGGCCTTGTAAATTCTCTTCGTGAGTGTTACGAAGTTGTTCGTACAAATCGTGCAGAACTTCAGGTTCCGTCAAAGTCAGACCGTGGAGTACAGGCTGATTTCAACGAAGATCAGATGTAAGTATTACGTAAATAAAGATATAAGATTGTTAAGAAGCTGGTTACGGTTGCCGTAATCAGCTTTTCTATAATATAAGGAAGCACTGAAATCCCAGTTTCATTCAGCATACATTGCGTTTGTGCAATGGAACAGATCCCTCCAAAAGAAATGAGAGACAGAACAAGGACGTAAATTACCGGGAATGGAAAAGATGACGCTGTCAGTAAGGAAATTCCATTTGTGATTTCTAATGAAGGGAGTACAAAAAGACTCCAAATAGGGGAAGTAATATTTAGTGTTTTTAAAAATGTCAATAAAACAGAAAAAATAATAATATATCCGCCTACTTTTGTAATTGCTTCAAATCCATCCATAATTGCATGATCAAGCATTGAAAACTGGAAGTTTATTTTGGAAGATAAAGGAGTGGGGTTCGTTTGGAATCTCACATTGCTTTGTATGTATTTTTTTCGAAAAAGAAAGCTTGCAAGTATCGGAGAAATAGTAAGAATCAAAAAGGATGGAAGCAAATATTCCCGTTTCCCTATTTTTTCCAATACAGCATAATTCATAATGAACATAGGACTCGTATTGTTACAAAAGGAGAGCAGATAAGAGGCTTCGTCTTTGGTGATCTTTTTTGTGCGAAGAAGGTCGGCGGTCACTTTGGAACCCATAGGGTAGCCGCACAGAAATCCTGTAATGATAGCAAAAGTTCCATCCAAGCTTGTATGAAAGATAGGCGATAAAATCGGTGAAGCTGCTTTTGTAATGTAATGCATGATGTTAGAAGACATCAGAAGATTTGTGAGGATTATAAATGGCAAAAGCGTAGGAAGAACGATTTGAAACCAAAGAAGGAGACCTTGACTGGAACCGTAAAACGTCTCTGCAGGTTTAAAAAGCATGAAAAAGAAGAAAAAGATAAGAACTATAGGAAAAATATTTTTTTTCATAAAGCGCTCAACTCTCTTTGTTTAATTTATTGAAAATTGTATGATGACACTTGATTTTTTATGTTCAATATGCAACAATGTATATAGAATTTTTTTACTAAGAGAGGGATTAGAAATGGCATTAGAAAATTACGAACCAAAACTTGTACTTCATTACTTTGAGGAGCTTACAAAAATTCCACGCGGAACTTACGATTGTAAGAGAGTCAGCGATTACTGCGTAGAATTTGCAAAGAATCTTGGGTTAGAATATATTCAAGATGAAGCTTACAATGTAGTTATTAAGAAACCGGGAACACCTGGATATGAGAATAGTGATCCTGTAATCATTCAGGGACATCTAGATATGGTTTGTGAGAAAACTCCGGATTCTACACATGATTTCAAGAATGATCCGTTGGAGCTTTATGTAGAAGATGGAAATATCCGTGCAAAAGATACATCACTTGGTGGTGACGATGGAATTGCAGTTGCATATGCTATGGCAGTTCTTGCAAGCAATGATTTAGAACACCCACCAATTGAAGCGTTGTTTACAACAGATGAAGAAGAAGGAATGGGTGGAGCAAATGCGATTGACATGTCTGTATTAAAAGGTCGTATGTTGATCAACATTGACTCTGAAGAAGAAGGAACATTGATCGTAGGATGTGAAGGTGGATATGAGAATCCTGTCACAGTACCTGTAGAACGTGAAGAGAGAAAAGGAACTGTTATCACTGTAAGCGTGAAAGGATTAAGAGGTGGACACTCTGGTATCGAAATCCATACACAGCGTGGAAATGCAAATAAACTGATGGGAAGACTTCTTATGACACTTGCAGCAAAAGATGTAGATTATTCTCTTGTAGAGATTAATGGTGGTTCTAAACCAAACGTAATCGCACAGAGTGCAACTGCAAAATTAGTTGTAAATTGTCCGCACTGTGCGAAGAAAGCACTTGAAGTAATCGAAGCTTACGGAGAAGACTTGAAGGTAGAATTTGGCAAAGATGAACCTTCCGTTGAAGTGACAGCAACTACTGAAGATGACCAGACAGTAAATGCAATGACAAAAGAAAGTACGAAGAAGATCACATTCTTTGTAACGGCAACACCAGACGGCGTACAGTGCAACAGCCGTGATATTGAAGGTCTTGTTGAGACATCTTTGAACCTTGGTATTGTTACAACAAGAGAAGATTCTGTATGGGCAGATTTCCGTGTAAGAAGTTCTGTTCAAAGCAAAAAAGACGACATGAAAGTAGTACTTGCAATGTGGGCAGAATACCTTGGTGGAACAGCTTCTGTAGAAGCAGAGTATCCGGCTTGGGTATATAAAGCAGATTCCAAACTCCGTCCAATCATGATTGACACTTATACAGAGTTGTTTGGACACGAGCCGGAAGTTGCAACAATCCATGCAGGATTAGAGTGTGGACTGTTTGCAGGAAAATTAGAAGGATTAGATAGTGTATCCTTTGGACCTGCCATGGGACATGTACATTCTGTAAACGAATTTTTGAATATCGAGTCTGTAGGACGTATGTGGGAATACTTAAAAGCTGTATTAAAAAATTGCAAATAAGTTTTAGATTACAAATCGGAATGATTAAGAAGAGATAATACATATAGTAATACAAAAAGGAGTTTTCTATGAAACGGAAATTAAAAGGCAATCTGCTCCTTCTTGTATTACTATTTTCTTTTTTTGACGTTCTTGGTTTTCAAAAAATAAAAATGCAAAGCGAAGTGTCAAGACTTAACTCTGATACAGTCATATCCCCGTGGTTTCGAGACCATATGTTAAATAAAGAAATGATATCTCTTATGGAAAAATCTGATAATCCGGCTTTACTGGCCGGTCTCTATCTTTTGGAAAGTAAGGGTTCCTACAACAACTTTACGTATTCCTATACGAAACAAACCATGCTGGAACTTCAAAGAAAATGGGAAGTAAAAAGAGAATGGGCAGATTATTTAAAAGTATGTGATTCGATCTGGAGTGACTTAAAGTATTTTCCGGTTCCTATTTCTTCGATTGAGAAATCGCTTCGTGTTTCGTATACGAATAGCTGGATGGATAAACGTACATTTGGTGGAGAACGAGGACATGAGGGGACAGATCTCATGGCATCAAAAAACGAAAGAGGAATTTATCCGGTATTAAGCATGACAGACGGTGTCGTAACAAGCAAAGGCTGGCTCCCGAAGGGTGGCTGGCGTATTGGTATTACAGCGCCGGGCGGCTGCTACTATTATTATGCACATTTGGCGTCGTATGGTCGGTTTCAGATAGGAGATGAAGTGAAGGCCGGAGATTTACTTGGATATATGGGAGACAGCGGGTATGGAGAAGAGGGAACGATAGGGAAGTTCCCGGTACATTTGCATGTTGGAATCTATCAGAAAAATGGAAACGAGGAGATCAGTATCAATCCGTATTGGATTCTAAAATATTTAGAAAAACGTAAATTGGTCTACACATTTTCCTAGTGTAACAAAAAAAGATATGATATAATGAAAAGATAATGTGGAGGACTATAAGATGAATTTACCAATTGCATTTGAAGAGAAGATGAAACAACTACTGGGAGAGGAATTCCCGGATTATATAAAATGTTATGAAGAACCAAGGTGGTATGGCCTTCGTGTCAATACAAAGAAAATCAGCGTGGAACGTTTTTTGGAAATCTGCCCTTTTGAGATTCGTCCAATCCCTTGGATCGAGAACGGCTTTTATTATGATGGAGAGAAAGTTCAGCCTGCAAAGCATCCTTATTATTTTGCAGGATTATATTATTTGCAGGAACCTAGTGCGATGACACCGGCGAACCGTCTTCCAATTGAGCCCGGAGATAAAGTATTGGATGTGTGTGCCGCACCCGGAGGTAAAGCTACAGAATTGGGAGCCAAACTACAAGGTGACGGTGTCTTGATCGCGAATGATATTAGTAATTCAAGAGCAAAAGGATTGTTAAAAAATATTGAAGTATTCGGAATTGGGAATGTACTTGTTTTAAGTGAGGAGCCGGGAAAGATTGAAGAATATTTCAAAGAATACTTTGACAAAATCTTGATTGATGCACCGTGCTCCGGCGAAGGAATGTTCCGTAAGGATAAAAAAATGGTCAAAGCATGGGAAGAGCATGGACCGGAGTTCTTTGCTAAGATTCAAAGAAGTATAGTAACTCAAGCGGCGAGGATGTTAAAACCGGGAGGAATGATTCTGTATTCAACCTGTACGTTTGATCCGGAAGAAAATGAAGGGACGATAGAGTATTTGTTGGAACAGTATCCGGAATTTGAAATTCAGGAGATGCTTCCGTACGAAGGGTTCGCAGAAGGAATGCCGGAAGTAACGAAGTCTAAATCAGAAGAATTCCGTAAAACGGTGCGAATCTTCCCGCATAAAATGCATGGGGAAGGGCATTACCTTGCGCTTTTGAAAAAGGGAGAAAAACAAGAGAGCGAAGAAAAGAAAAGAAGATCGAAACGTGCAAAAAAAGTTCCGGAAGAACTGTTGGAATTTTTAAAAGATGTGACATGGGATATGGATCAAAGCAGATTTGAAATCTTAACAGAACGAGTATATTACATGCCTGCAGATATTCCGGATGTCAAAGGAATTCGATTTTTACGAACAGGATTGTACCTTGGTGATGTGAAGAAGAATCGATTTGAACCTAGCCAGGCATTTGCGATGTGCTTGAAAAAGGAAGAATATGCGCATACGATTTCTTTGGATGTAGAAGATGAACGTGTTGCAAAATATTTAAAGGGAGAAACGATAGAAGTAGACGATCTTGTTTCTCCAAAAGAAAAGGGATGGCAGTTGATCTGTGTAGAAGAGTACCCGCTTGGGTGGGGGAAACTCTCAAATGGTACATTGAAGAACAAATATCTGCCAGGATGGAGATTGCAGTCATAATGATACGACTTGATAAATATTTGTCTGAGATGGGTGTCGGAACGCGCTCAGAAGTGAAAAAATATATTCGGCAAGGGCAAGTTACGATAGATGGTAATGTTGTAAAGAAGCCGGAAGAAAAAGTAGAGGAAGAAATCCAGAGTATTTGCGTCAATGGGAAAACTATCGGCTATAAAAAGTATGAGTATTACATGCTGAATAAGCCGCAGGGGGTTGTGTCAGCCACAATAGACTCGCATGATAAGACTGTACTGGAATTGATTGAAAGTAAGAAAAGAAAGGATCTGTTTCCTGTTGGACGATTGGACAAAGACACCGAAGGACTTCTTCTAATTACAAATGACGGAGAGATGGCGCATCGTTTGCTTTCACCGAAAAAGCATGTTGATAAGGTTTATTATGCAAAAGTAGATGGGAAAGTGACAGAAGAGACGGTGCAGCAATTTGCAAACGGATTGGAAATTGGAAATGAGGAATTTGCAAAACCTTCCCTGTTAAAAATTCTCAAATCCGATACCGTATCTGAAATAGAATTAACGATTCAAGAAGGAAAATTTCATCAAGTGAAGCGTATGTTTCATGCTGTTGGAATGGAAGTTTTATTTTTGAAACGTTTGTCCATGGGAAGCCTTGTGTTAGATCCGAATTTAAAACCTGGAGAATATAGATTACTTGAGAAAGAAGAGGTAGAAAAGCTATGTTAGAGAATGTAAAAGCGGTAATTTTTGATTTGGACGGAACCATGGCAGATTCGATGTGGGTATGGACTTCTGTAGACCGTGATTACATCGATCAATATAAATTAGATATTCCGCAAGGGTTCTATGAAGAAATAGAAGGAATGAGTTTTACGGAAACAGCACAGCATTTTTTGGATGTGTTCCCTCAGATTACATTAAGCTTAGACGAAATCAAAGAAGCCTGGATTAAAATGGCAGAGGAAAAATATCGGAATGAAGTTTCTTTGAAACGTGGAATTCGAGAATTTCTGGAAGACTTGAAACAACGTGGAATTCGCATCGGAATGGCAACAAGCAATAGCCGAGTACTTGCAGAAGGACTTCTAAAGTCGAATGGAATCCGAGAATATTTTGATGAAATTTGGACGTCCTGCGATGTGAAAGCAGGGAAACCAGCGCCGGATGTATATCTAAAAGTAGCGGAGGAACTTCATGTAGATCCACGAGAATGTCTTGTGTTTGAAGATGTGCCGATGGGCATTATGGCTGGGAAAAACGCCGGAATGAAGGTGTGTGCGGTAGAAGATGAGTTTTCTGCACACCAGCGTGCGCGAAAGAAAGAACTTGCGGATTATTATATCCGTGATTATTACGAGATTAAAACAAATAGTTATGAGGTATTATAGATGCAGCAAGGATTTTTACCGATTACAAGAGAAGAAATGTTGGAAAGAGGATGGGAACAGGTGGATTTTGTCTATGTATCAGGTGATGCATATGTAGACCATCCTTCGTTTGGACATGCTATCATTACAAGAGTATTAGAAGCCAATGGCTACAAGATTGGAATGATCTGTCAGCCGGATTGGAAAAACAAAGAAAGTATTACAGTATTTGGAGAACCAAGGCTCGGTTTCCTTGTTTCCAGCGGAAATATGGATTCCATGGTGAATCACTATTCGGTTTCCAAAAAGAGAAGAAAGACAGATGCGTTTACACCAGGCGGAGTAATGGGAAAACGCCCGGATTATGCAACTACTGTTTATAGTAATCTGATACGTCAAGTATATAAAAAGACACCGATCATTTTAGGTGGAATTGAGGCGAGTCTTAGAAGGCTTGCACATTATGATTATTGGAGCAATCATTTGAAACGTTCTGTTCTTTTGGATTCCGGGGCAGATATTCTTTCTTATGGTATGGGAGAACGTTCCATTGTAGAGATTGCAGATGCACTCAATGCAGGAATCGACGTGTCGGATCTTACATATATCGATGGAACAGTCTGCAAAGTAAAGAATTTGGATAGTGTGTACGATGCCATAGTGTTGGAATCTTATGAGGATTTAAAACGTGATAAGTTAAACTATGCAAAGAGTTTTTATACACAGTATTGCAATACAGATCCATTTACAGCAAAGCGTCTGGTAGAGCCATATTCCGATCATTTGTATGTGGTACAGAATCCGCCGTCAAAACCTTTGAGCCAATCAGAAATGGATCGGGTGTACAGCTACCCATATATGAGAACTTATCATCCGTCTTACGAAGAAGCCGGCGGAGTACCTGCGATTGAAGAAGTTAAATATAGTTTGATCAGCAATCGTGGTTGCTTTGGAGCTTGCAGTTTTTGTGCGCTGACTTTTCATCAAGGCAGGATTATTCAGACAAGAAGTCACGAGTCTCTGATTGAAGAAGCCAAAAAATTTATTTGGGATAAGGATTTTAAAGGCTATATTCATGACGTAGGAGGACCTACTGCTAATTTTCGAGCGCCTGCTTGTGAGAAACAGTTAACTCATGGTGCATGTAAACATAAGCAATGTCTGTTTCCAAAGCCATGTAAGAATCTGATCGCGGATCATAAAGATTATTTGAAATTATTGAGAAAGTTGCGGGAGCTTCCGAATGTAAAAAAAGTATTTATTCGTTCGGGGATCCGGTTTGATTATTTGCTGGCAGATCATGATGATACATTTTTCAAAGAATTATGTGAACATCATGTAAGCGGACAGTTAAAAGTAGCGCCGGAACACGTATCTGACGCCGTTCTTACTAAAATGGGAAAACCGGAAAACAGCGTGTACCAGCAGTTTTGTAAAAAGTATAAAAAAATAAATGAAGACTTGGGTAAGAAGCAATATCTTGTGCCGTATCTTATGTCCTCTCATCCAGGTTCTACTATGAAGGAAGCAGTGGAACTGGCAGAATATCTGAGAGATCTGGGATATATGCCGGAACAGGTGCAGGATTTCTATCCAACACCTTCGACGATTTCTACTTGTATGTATTATACCGGAGTAGATCCTAGAACAATGGAACCGGTTTATGTTCCAGTGAATCCTCATGAGAAAGCCATGCAACGTGCATTGATTCAATACCGGAATCCGAAAAATTATGATTTGGTATTGGAAGCGCTTAAAAAAGCGGATCGAATGGATCTCGTTGGATTTGATAAGAAGTGTTTGATTCGTCCTCGGAACATGAACTATGCTAAGGGTACGAATGGAAAAAATGGAGAATACCGAGCCAAAGATACTAAGGCAAAAGATAACCGGCCAAAGAAGAAAAAAGCAATTCGAAATGTACATAAAAAGAAGGCAAGATAAGGAAGTGTATTGGAAATGAGACTGGGAAAAGGTGAGGCAGGATATATTGATCAGAAGAAGAAAAAAGAACTGCTAAAAGTTATTTTGGAGTTTGGAATTGTTCTTGCACTATTTATAACAGGATATATTACAACAAAAACAAGGCTCAATCTATTGACACTTGTTGCGGTTCTTGGCTGTTTGCCGGCATCTAAAGCGATGGTAGGATTCCTTATGCTTCTTCCGAGAAAATCTTTAGCAAAAGAGAAAGTTGATCTGGTGGAAAAAAAGGGGCAGCATCTCACGAAATTATATGATATGGTGCTGACAAGCTATGAACATGTAATGCCGGTTGAGAGTATTGTGATTCAAGGGAATACAATTTGCGGCTACGCAACCAACGAAAAATTGGATTTTTCATATCTTGAAAAATATATACGTACAACACTTAAGAATAACAAGTACGACAAAATATCTGTTAAAATGTTTAAAGATTATCCCGCTTATATTGCAAGGATAGAGGCGATGGACAATCTGGCAGTAGATTCTGCTGTAAAAAATAAAAAACAGGAAGAAGAGATCAAAAAGATCATTCTTACACTTTCTATGTAGCTTACACGAAGCGGGAGAATAAAATGCAGGAAATCAAAATAACAGCAAATGAGGCGGGGCAGCGTTTGGACAAGCTGCTTGCAAAATATCTAAATGAAGCACCGAAAAGTTTTTTATATAAAATGCTCCGTAAAAAAAATATTGTCTTAAACGGAAAGAAAGCAACCGGTAACGAAAAGCTTGTATGTGGAGACTCTGTAAAATTATTTTTAGCAGATGAGACAATTGATAAATTTTCCAAGACAACGATACAAAAGGCAAAAGGCAAGCTGGATATTTTGTATGAAGATGAGGATATTCTTGTAATCAACAAGCCGGTAGGTATGTTGTCGCAAAAATCAGATGCTAAAGACGTGTCTGTCGTAGAGTATTTGACTAACTATCTGCTGGAGAGCGGTCAATTGACGGAAGACAATTTGAGAAGTTTCAAACCGTCAATTTGTAACCGTTTGGATCGAAATACAAGCGGACTTCTCGTATGTGGGAAAAGCTTACCTGGTCTGCAGAACATGGCTGAGATGTTTCGCGAGAGAAGTATGAAGAAATTCTATCGCTGTATTGTAGCGGGAGACGTAAGTAGTTCTCAGTATATCAAAGGATACCTTGCAAAAGACAAGAGGACCAATACTGTGAGAATCAGTAAAAATGAAATACCGGACAGCCAGCCGATAGAAACGGAATATCGTCCGATAGAAAAGCTTAGACAAGGAACATTATTGGAAGTGCATTTGATAACCGGAAGGACACATCAGATTCGCGCCCATCTTGCTTCTGTAGGGCATCCGATCGTGGGAGATTATAAGTATGGAAACGAAAAGATCAATCAATATTACAAAGAGAAGTATCATGTGACGTCTCAACTTCTTCATGCGTATCGTTTAGAAATGCCGGAAATGGTAGAAGGACTGAAACAGTTAGAGGGCAAAGTATTTCTTGCGCCGTTGCCAAAGAAATTTGAAGAACTATTAGAAAGAGAACGAGTGTAGTATGGGAACATGGAATTCAAGAGGGCTTCGTGGGTCTACGTTGGAAGACCTTATTAATCGGACAAACGAAAGATATTTAGAAAAAGGGCTTGCGTTGATCCAGAAAATCCCAACCCCGATCACACCGGTACGAATTGATAAAGAACATCGCCACATAACACTTGCGTATTTTGATCAACAAAGTACAGTAGATTATATTGGCGCAGTGCAGGGTATTCCTGTATGTTTTGATGCCAAAGAATGTGGTGCTGATACCTTCCCATTGCAAAATATTCACGAACATCAAATAGAGTTCATGAATCAATTTGAAAAACAAGGTGGAATTTCTTTCATTTTGATTCATTACAGTAAGAAAAACATTTTATACTATATGAGATTAGAGGAATTGAATACTTTTTGGGAAAGAGCAAATGCAGGAGGCAGAAAAAGTTTTCGATTTGATGAGTTGAATTCAGACTTTTTTTTAGAATTATCAAAAGGAATCTATGTTCCTTATCTTGATCTGTTACAAAAAGATTTAGATTTGAGAGAAGAATAGGAGGAGAAAATGAAACAGTTGCTTCATACTCCGGAAGGAGTTCGGGATATCTATAACCTTGAATGTGCAAAGAAACTTGCTGTTCAAGAAAAACTTCATCATGTACTCCATCTGTATGGATACCAGGATATTCAAACCCCGACATTTGAGTTTTTTGACGTGTTTCGAAAAGAAATAGGAACAATTTCTTCGCGCGAATTATATAAATTTTTTGACAGAGAGGGCAATACACTTGTATTACGCCCGGATATTACCCCTTCGATTGCAAGAGCGTCCGCTACGCTTTTTTCTGATGAGCCATTGCCGATTCGTCTTTGCTATATTGAAAACACATTCATCAATCAATCGAGTTATCGTGGCAAATTAAAGGAAAGTACGCAGCTTGGAGCAGAATTGATCGGTGATGCATCGGTGGAAGCAGATGCAGAGATGCTGGCGCTTGTGATTGAGTCCTTGAAAGCATCAGGGTTGGAAGAATTTCAGCTTATGGTTGGAAACGCAGAGTTTTTTCAGAGTATTTTAAAAGAAGCGAATCTGACAGAAGAGGAAGAAGTCCGTGCACGCGAATTGATTACCAATCGAAATTATTTCGGATTAGATGAACATTTGAAAGAAATTCATATGAGTGAGAAGACACGACTTACCTTTTCGCACCTTGCAGAACTGATAGGCGGTTCTGAAATTCTTGAAATTGCAAAAACATATGCACCAAATACTATTGCGCGCAATGCGATCGAACATTTAGAAGCGTTATATGAAATCCTAAAAATATACAAGGTGGAGCAGTATGTGACCTTTGATCTTAGTATGAGTGGAACTTATGGGTACTATACGGGCATTGTGTTCCGCGGATATACATATGGAACCGGAGATGCGGTTGTAAAAGGCGGAAGATATGATAGATTGATCGGAAAATTCGGAAAGGACTTGCCTTCTATTGGGTTTGCAATTGTAGTAGATGAATTACTCAATGCGTTGTCACGTCAAAAAATCGAAGTTCCGATCCGAAGAGAAAACGTCATCGTTTTGTATGAAAAATGCAAGGAAAAAGAAGCGATTGGCTTAGCACAAGAGAACCGGTCAAATGGTAAGAATACGCATCTTGTATTAAAAGATCCAGAGAAAACAATAGATGACTATCAAAGATATGGGAAGAAGAATCTAGCGTCTGCTTTGATTTTTTTAGGAAGAGAAGGCGAACAATTGAGGATAGAGTTATGAGATATTTAACGTTTGCATTGACAAAAGGCAGATTGGCCGAAAAAACATTAGACTTATTGAAAAAAGCAGGAATTGAGTGTAAAGAAATGGAAGACAAAACAACTCGGAAACTGATTTTTGTCAACGAGGAATTGAAACTAAAGTTTTTTTTGGCAAAAGGACCGGATGTTCCAACTTATGTAGAATACGGGGCGGCAGATATTGGAGTTGTAGGAAAAGATACCATTTTAGAAGAAGGACGTAAAGTTCACGAAGTATTAGACCTTGGATTTGGAAAGTGTAAGATGTGTGTGTGTGGTCCTAAAGAAGCAAAAGATCTATTGGAACATCATGAGTTGATTCGTGTTGCTACTAAATATCCGAACATTGCAAAAGACTATTTTTATAATCAAAATCATCAGACCGTAGAAATTATCAAATTGAATGGTTCCATTGAATTGGCGCCGATTGTTGGTTTGGCTGAAGTAATCGTGGATATTGTAGAGACCGGTACTACGTTAAAAGAGAATGGCTTAACAGTCCTCCGTGAAGTCTGCCCACTTTCAGCAAGAATGATCATCAATCCGGTTAGCATGCGGATGGAAAACGAGAGAATCCGAAGATTGATTCTTGATCTTAGAACAATTCTAGAGGAGGAATAGAAAAATGAGAATACAGAAACTGACAGAAGAAACAAAGAAAAATCTGTTAGAAGATTTATTGAAAAGAAGTCCGAATCATTATACAGAATATGAGGAACGAGTAGAGGATATATTGTATCATGTGAAAAAAGAAAGAGATGCAGCTCTTTTTTCTTATACGAAACAATTTGATCATGCTGTGATTACAAAAGAGACGATTCGAGTAACAGAAGAAGAAATCGAGGAAGCTTATACGTTGGTGGAACCTACATTAGTAGAAGTCATCAGAAAAGCATTAAAAAATATTCGAGAATATCATGAAAAGCAGCGTCAGTACAGTTGGTTTGACAGTAAGCCTGACGGGTCTTTGCTTGGGCAAAAGGTGACGCCGCTTAAAAAAGTCGGAGTGTATGTTCCGGGTGGGAAAGCAGTCTATCCTTCTTCCGTTCTTATGAATGTAATACCGGCAAAAGTTGCAGATGTAGAAGAAATCATTATGGTGACACCTCCAAATGCAGAAGGAAAGATAAATCCGAATACGCTTGTCGCTGCACGGGAAGCCGGAGTTGATACGATATATAAAGTAGGGGGAGCACAAGCCATTGCAGCTCTTGCTTATGGCACAGAAAGTATTCCGAAAGTAGATAAAATTGTTGGACCGGGAAATATCTATGTAGCCTTGGCAAAAAAAGCAGTTTATGGACATGTTAGTATTGATTCTATTGCAGGTCCTAGTGAAATTCTTGTCATTGCAGATGAGGAAGCGAATCCAAGATATGTTGCCGCAGACCTTTTGTCTCAAGCAGAGCATGATGAATTAGCCTCCGCAATTCTTGTAACAACAAGTGAGCCACTTGCCCAAAAAGTATTTGCTCAGGTAGATGAATTTTTAAAAGAACTTTCACGTACTGAAATTATGAAAAAATCATTGAATCGCTATGGGTATATCTTAGTGGGAGAAACAATGGACGATGTGATAGAAATTGCAAATGAAATTGCTTCCGAGCATTTGGAGATTTTAACGAAAAATCCTTATGATGTTATGATGAAGATTCGAAATGCAGGAGCGATTTTTATCGGAGAATATTCAAGCGAGCCTCTTGGAGATTATTTTGCAGGCCCGAATCATGTACTGCCAACAAATGGTACGGCAAAATTCTTCTCACCGCTTTCTGTCGATGATTTTATTAAAAAATCAAGTATTATTGCATACTCTAAAGAAGCATTAGAACCACTTCATGAAGATATTATACGTTTTGCAGAGGCAGAAAAACTGACTGCTCATGCGAATTCAATAAGAGTAAGATTTGAAGGAAAAGAATAGGAGCTATATCATGAGTTATAAAAGATTAATCCCTTGTATTTTTATTTATATGGGGAAAGCTGTTACATGGTTTCGAAATACAGAAGTTCTCGCAGATGATCCTGTAGAGCTTGCAAAATATTATAGCGAACACGGTGCAGATGAATTGATCGTGTTCGACCTATCTTCTACGGATGAAGACCATGATGAATCTATTGATATTATGAAGAAAATGAATCGAGTGATTCATATACCGATGACTGCGGGAGGAAATATCAAACGTCAAGAAGATGTGAAAAAAATATTATATGCCGGTGCAAAACGTGCTCTGATCAATTTATCAAAACAAGATATGTCAGAGCTTCTTGTTGAAGCATCCAAACGATTTGGAAAAGAAAATATTGCAGTATCACTAAATGACTTTGATGCACTTTTTAAACAACAACGACTAATTGAGCAATATGCAAGTAGTTTGATTTTTATGCATCGGTTAGATTTGAATTCTGTAATGAATGTTACAGACATTCCTTGTGTAATTGTCACAGATACGGAAGAAGAGAAGGAATTGTTGAATATATTAAAATGTCCTGGGGTCAAAGGGCTTTCCGGATATTATGTCAATCGTTTGGATATTGATTTTGCTGCCTTTAAAGAAAAATGCATTCAGGAAGATATTAAAATGTCCTCTTTCGAAAGTATGATTCCATTTTCAGAATTCAAAAAGAATGAACAAGGACTGTTGCCCGTAGTAACACAAGATTACAAAACGGGCGAAGTGTTAATGCTTGCTTATATGGATGAGGAGGCATTTGAAAATACGATCAGGACAGGAAAGATGACGTATCATAGTAGAAGCAGAAATGCTATGTGGGTCAAAGGTGAAACTTCAGGACATTATCAATATGTAAAAGCAATGAGCATAGATTGCGATCGAGATACGTTGCTTGCCAAAGTGGAACAAGTTGGATCTGCATGTCATACAGGGAATAAAACTTGTTTCTATACACCGCTTTTTGAAATGGATTATAGTGAAAAAAATCCGTTACGTGTTTTTGAAAATGTATATGATACAATTTTAGACAGAAAGAAGCATCCAAAAGAAGGATCCTATACAAACTATCTGTTTGATAAAGGAATTGATAAAATTTTGAAAAAAGTGGGAGAAGAAGCAACAGAAATTGTGATTGCTGCTAAAAATCCGAATCCGGAAGAAGTCAAATATGAAATTGCAGACTTTTTGTATCATGTAATGGTTCTCATGGCTGAGCGTGGGGTAACATGGGAAGATATTATTCAAGAGCTTTCGGATCGTTAAAGAAATTAAACTTCATATTTTAGTGTAAAAGGGCATATATTCGTAGCAGGATAGATGTCCTTGAACTTTATATGGAGGAAAAAGGCATGAATGAAACAGAAAAAAGAAGACAAGAACTTTTGAATCAGACAAGAAAGCGATATGGAAATGACACTACAGTTCCTGCAATCCATCCCCGATATCGGGCAACTTATAACAGTATGTATCACGAAGAAGAGATTCCTTCCAGCAATGGTCTGGGATTTCGTGTTTTTTTGGCAGTTATACTATTTTTCTTATTTGTTGCTATTGATCAAAGCAAAGAAACGATAGCAACAGTAGATAGCAATCGAATTGTAAATGAAATTGAAAGAGAGTATGAGTTTGAAAAGGAATTACAAGAAATCTCTTGCAAATTAAAGTGATATTTTATATAATAAACAGGACAATTGAACAGACGGGAGCTTGTATGACAGGCTGAGAGGAAGGTATGACCTTCGACCGATAACCTGATTTGGATAATGCCAACGTAGGGATGACTGATTTTGATAGAAGTATACGTGTATAATGGATAGAAGTTTCCAAATTAGGAAGCTTCTATTTTTTTGTTGTATTCCCATTAGGAAGGAGAGAGAAAGACTATGAAGAATTCAAAAGCGATACTGAAAATGATTACATTGTCTATGTTAATCGCGCTTGGGGTTTTAATTTCCCCAATCTTAAGAGTAGAGGGCATGTGTCCTATGGCTCATTTTATTAATATCGTATGTTCCGTTTTCTTAGGGCCGTGGTACTCACTGCTCTGTGCTACGATCATAGGGGTATTACGTATGATATTGATGGGTATACCACCGCTTGCTCTGACAGGCGCGATATTTGGGGCATTTTTGTCCGGCGTATTCTACAGATGGTCAAACGGGAAAATACTTTTAGCGGTTGTCGGGGAAATTATAGGAACCGGTTTCATCGGAGCAATCATATCATACCCTGTAATGACTTTTATATGGGGGAAAGAAGGATTGAGCTGGCTGTTTTACGTCCCCTCATTTATCTGCGGAACATTGATCGGAGGTGGAATTGCCTTTGCATTTCTTAGAAAGCTTTGTGATAATGGTATGCTTCCTAAAATCCAATCTATGTTAGAGTCCAAATGCTATACGGATCAAGGAAGTATCGCTTCTAACGCACTTACAATTGCAGCATTTGGAGCAATTTTCTTTGTGATAATAGAGATTGTTTCAGATATATTGAAATTCCAAGGACAATTTTGGAATTATGCTTCGTATGGAGCCTTGACTATATGCATACTGTTGGCAATATTCTATTATTGTTTGAAGAAAAAGAAGTGGGTAGAGTCATGATACAGAATTATAGAAAACAAGTAAAGGGAAAACGACCATTAATTCATTGTATTACTAATCCAATCTCGATAACACAATGTGCAAATGCGATATTAGCTGTAGGAGCCAGACCGATTATGGCAGAACACCCTGAAGAAGTCGCTGAAATTACAGAAACTGCTGATGCGTTACTATTGAATTTAGGAAATATTACGGATGTTAGAATGGAATCTATGAAGATTGCTATGAGAGAAGCAATAGCTCATGATATACCAGTTGTATTAGATGTTGTTGGTGTGGCGTGTTCAAAATTAAGAAGAAAATATATTCGTGAATTGATAGAAATTGGAATCCCCAAAATAGTCAAAGGAAATTATTCAGAGATTTTCGCATTAGAGAGACAAGAGTATCGGTCATCCGGAGTTGATGCAGATAGGGAGCTTAGCCTGGAAGAAGTTGCAAATTCAGCGGTGAAATTATCCAAGACCTATAAGAACGTAATTCTTGCAAGCGGGAAAACTGATATTCTTACAGATGGAAAAGAGATTATCTATATGAAAAACGGGTCACATCAATTAGCATCTGTAACGGGTACAGGGTGTATGCTGGGAGCTTTGTGCGCTTGTTATTTGAGTGTCAGACCGGATATTTATGCTGCTGCCAGCGCATGTTCCATACTTGGAATTAGTGGTGAATTAGCAGAAACAGAAAAAGGGCCTGGAAGTTTTCTCTACAATCTAATGGATCAATTATATTTGATATCAGAAATGGAAATTAAGGATAGAATACAGATGGAGGTACAACACGTTGAAAGAACTTGATTTGCAATTATATTTCATTACAGACAGCACGGGGTACGAAAAAGAGAAATTCTTGGATCAAATTGAACAGGCAATCCTTGGTGGCGTTACATTTTTGCAATTACGGGAAAAAGAAAAATCAACCCGTGCCTATATCGAATTAGCTGAAAAAGTGCATCAAATCACAAAGAAATATAAGATTCCGTTGATCATTGATGACCGTGTAGATGTTGTAATGGCAATAGATGCGGAAGGTGTTCATGTAGGGCAAAGCGATATGCCGGTTCACATAGCAAGAAAATTGATGGGGCCGGACAAAATTATCGGAGCAACTACAAAAACAGTAGATCAAGCAGTCGAAGCGTATAAACAAGGGGCAGATTATCTTGGAGTAGGAGCAATTTATCCGACGACAACAAAAGTAAAAACAGTTCTTACGTCGATTGAGACACTAGAGGAAATTTGTTCTACAGTACCGATTCCGGTCAATGCAATTGGTGGATTACAGAAAGAGAATATAGATATATTAAAAGGAATTCCGATTTCAGGTATTTGCGTTGTTTCTGCTATCATGAAAGCTCAAGATGGGAGAATTGCGGCGGAAGAATTACGAGTCGCTTTAAAAAAATTGGTTAAGGAGTCAAAAGTAAAGGAAAAAAGCATTAGCAATAGCAGGAAGTGATTCCTGTGGGGGAGCCGGTATCCAGGCTGATATTAAAACGATGACAATGAACGGTGTTTACGCAATGACTGCAATCACAGCGCTCACGGCACAAAATACAACCGGCGTACGAAATATTTTAGAATCAACTCCGAACTTTTTAAAAGATCAAATAGATGCAGTATTTGAAGATATTTATCCGGATGCCGTTAAAGTAGGAATGGTTTCTTCCGCAGAGTTGATTCATATTATTGCAGAGCGGTTGAAATATTTTCATGCAAAAAATATTGTCATCGATCCGGTTATGGTTGCTACGAGTGGGGCACAACTGATAAAAACAAATGCTATGGAAGCTTTAATAAAGGAATTGTTCCCTTTAGCGACAGTTGTAACACCCAATATACCAGAAGCAGAAGTATTGTCGGGAATGAAAATTCAGACAGAAAATGAGATGGAGATTGCAGCAAAATCTATAAGCACTTCGTATGGCTGTTCAGTATTAATAAAAGGCGGGCATAATATTCTGAATGCAGATGATCTTCTTTATAGCCAAGGAGTATGTCAATGGTTTCGAGGCAACAGAATCGATAATTCCAATACACATGGAACCGGATGCACCTTGTCATCGGCAATTGCTTCGAATTTGGCAAAAGGCTTTTCTTTAATGGAGTCGATAAAAAGATCTAAGGAATATATTTCAGGAGCATTGTCTGCAATGTTAGACCTTGGAAAAGGATCTGGTCCTATGAAACACAATTTTAACTTGCAAAGTATATTTACAGAAGAAGCGTAAAAAGTCAGGAAAGGAAAAAAAGATGGGAAAATATAAAACACAAATGGAAGCTGCCAGAATGGGAATAGTAACTCCGGAAATGAAAATTGTTGCACAAAAAGAATTTCGAACAGAAGAAGAAATCCGAAACCTTGTAGCAAAAGGGCAAATAGCAATTTGTGCCAATCGATTACATACATGTATTGAACCCAACGGAGTCGGCTCTATGCTGCGTACCAAAATCAATGTGAACTTAGGGGTATCTCGAGATTGCAAAGATTACAATATTGAAATGGAAAAAGTAATGGCTGCAGTGAATATGGGGGCAGAAGCTATCATGGATCTTTCTTCACACGGTAATACAGAACCATTCCGTAAAAAACTGGTAGCAGAATGTCCGGCAATGATTGGAACTGTACCGGTTTACGATAGTGTAATCCATTATCAAAGAGATCTTGCAACGCTTACAGCAAAAGACTTTATCAATGTGATAAGATTACATGCAGAAAACGGTGTTGATTTTGTTACTCTTCATTGCGGAATTACACGAAAAACAATTGAACAAATCAAAAAACATAAAAGAAAAATGAATATTGTTTCAAGGGGCGGCTCACTTGTATTTGCATGGATGAGCATGACAGGAGAAGAGAATCCGTTCTATGAGTATTTTGATGATATTTTAGAAATTTGCCGGGAATATGATGTAACCATTTCACTTGGAGATGCCTGTCGACCGGGCTGTCTTGCTGATGGAAGCGATGTCTGCCAAATCGAAGAACTGGTACGTCTTGGTGAATTGACAAAGCGTGCATGGGAGCGAGATGTACAAGTTATGGTCGAAGGACCGGGACACATGCCTATGGATCAAATTGTGGCAAATATGAAATTACAGCAAACAATCTGTATGGGAGCTCCGTTCTATGTATTAGGGCCAATTGTAACAGATATCGCACCAGGATATGATCACATTACTTCGGCCATAGGAGGAGCAATTGCGGCTGCATCCGGTGCGGCATTTCTCTGTTATGTGACTCCAGCAGAACATCTTGCATTGCCGAATGTAGAAGATGTAAAGCAAGGAATCATTTCCTCTAAAATCGCCGCCCATGCGGCTGATATCGCAAAAAAAGTACCACATGCAAGAGATCTTGATGATGCGATGGCAGATGCCAGAAGAACTTTTGATTGGGAAAAACAGTGGGAATGTTCCATAGATCCGGAAACAGCAAAGAGAATACGGGAAGAGCGTGCACCAGAACATGAAGACAGTTGTTCCATGTGTGGCAAATTCTGTGCTGTAAGGAGTATGAATAAAGCGTTAAACGGAGAATATATTGATATTTTATAGTAGAAAAGAGATTGCGAAAAATGTCGCAATCTCTTATTTTAATGTTTCTGAATGATTGAGTACAGAAGTACTATATAGAAATAGTACATCTTGATTTTGAAATTGAATATACTTCTGCAAAGACGGACTTGGCAAGTATCGAATATCTACCAAAGTAATCTTCTTGTATCCTGAAGCCAAAAGAGGAGCCAATGGACTTGCAAAAGAGTCACGAAATACAATCAATTCTTTGGAAGATTCTGCATTCGGATTTTCAATCGTAATCAAAGAAAGTGGACCGGATAAAAAGAATTCGTATGGATCTCGACCGTTTAGTTTATTATGATTGTATACAGGAATCTTGCAATTGTTCTGATGATCAAATATTTCTAAACTTTCCAACTCAGCATTTGTAAGATAGCGAATATGATCTGGCGGCAGACTCTTGGCTGCCTGTCCTGCATAGGTACCCCAAAAAGGTTCTTTTGACAGATTTTCTTTATAGTTTGTAGATAATGTACTGTTTATTTCCTCTGCAATTTTTTGAGTAACCGGAAGAAGAGCTTCCTGTTTCCAATGAGGATCCGTTGTGTAATAGTCATCCAATTGCAATAATGATGTGATATCAATATACTGAAACTGAGGGTTAGCCTGTACAAAATTATGAATCAACTCCTCGTAGTTTAGTGTTAGATACCGTGAGTGCTTTTGCAAAAAATAACTTTTGTCAGGTATGATCGACAAATATAAATTACAATCTGATTCTTGAAGATAGTTATCATATATCGTTTGAAAAACTTTCGTTGCATGATTTAGTGATTTTTGATTCAATGGATATTCCATTGCAATTAATTGCGCACCGTCTTGGTATAATCCTTCCATATCTCTTTGTTGAAAAATATTTGTTACCGTAGCAGCATGTAATTTACGAAAAGATTCCCGGAATGGGAATTGATCTGTCCCATACCGATCAAATTTTTTCATAAAAGTACCATCTTTAATAGTATCTATACTGCAGAGAGGCATTTGTTCCAATGGTCTTCGTTCGCTCAAGGAAACGGCGTCGGCTGGTTTCAGTAAACAGAAGATAGACATTGCAAATAATAACACACCGAACAATACAACTTGAATCAAATGTTTATACTGTGATTTCATTTGTAGCTGCACCTCCTAAAAGCGAAAATATAAAAATGGATTGTAAGAATCATTGATCAAATATGCTGTTACGATACACGCCAATATAAGAAGAATCAGTGGTTCTAAAATTGTGAATGTATGATTCCATTTCTCTTTACTTTCCAGGTTAGAGTATATTTCTTTACAAAGGGGTGTAGCACCAAGAATTCCAACAAATAATAGTACCCCGTAACTTTTGAAATAATACAAAAACTCATGTGAAACGAAAGGTAACCCATTCCCTGTAAATAAAACGAGAAGGGTATCTCTTAGATTTTGTAAGTCTGTAGCATTAAAGATTACAAAGCTAATGATCAAAACTCCAATAACATAAAAATGAGATATGATGGAATGCTTTCCCAATAATTTACCTATCCATTGTTTTTCTAAAACAAGTATAACTGCAAATAATAGTCCCCATAGAATAAAATTCCAGGCAGCGCCATGCCATAATCCTGTCAAAAACCAAACAACAGCAATGTTAAAGAACCATCTTTTTTTAGAAACCCGGTTTCCGCCCATAGGAATATATACATAGTCGCGAAACCAGTTTCCAAGAGTCATATGCCACCTTCTCCAAAATTCTGTTACACTTTTGGACATATATGGATAGTTAAAGTTTTCTGGAAACTCAAATCCGAACAGCTTTCCTAACCCGATTGCCATATCACTGTATCCGGAAAAATCAAAGTAAATCTGTAGTGCAAAAGAAACTGCGTAGAGCCAATAGTATAAAATGGACGGATCTTGTGTTTCTAAAAAAATGCTGCATAATTTCCCAAAAGAGTTTGCAAGTAATACCTTTTTTGATAGACCTATAACAAATCTTCGGATTCCTAAAGAGGCCTTAGATATCGAGTGCGTTCGAAATAAAAGTTGTGATTCAATATCTTTGTAACGAACAATAGGACCTGCAATTAATTGTGGAAACATCGACACATAAGCGCCAAAAGAAATCAAATTATGCTGCGCATTACAATCTCTTCGGTATACATCGATTAAATAACTGATAATTTGGAACGTATAAAAACTGATTCCTATTGGCAAAGCAATCCGCAATGGAGACAGGTGTCCCCCTAAGACATTGATATTTTCTATCAAAAAATCAAAATATTTAAAGTATCCAAGCAAACCTAGATGGATACAACAAGAACATGCAAGTACCCATCTAGAATATTTCTTTTCAGCAGATTTTTGGATCAAAAGTCCCTCTATATACCCGCAGAAAATCGATAGAATCATTAATATAATATACTTAGGCTCTCCCCACGAATAGAAAATCAAACTGAAGAGAAGTAAAACAAAGTTCTTGAACCGAAAAGGAACAAGAAAATAAAATATTATGATAAGTGGCAAGAAATAATATAAAAATGTGATGCTTGAAAATAACATATTATAAATTTTCCTCTGCTAAAATTTTGGCGGAAGGATATTGTTTAGTCAGTGCTGTTTTAAATGTTTGAATCATTTCTCCGTTTCCAAATGCAGAAACTACATAATCCGAATTGATTTGAACGAAAAGCAGCTGTTCCGGAAAACCGCACATCCATTGATTGTTTAAAAGGGCCTCTTTGTAACTATTAACAAATGTCTCTGTATTTTTTGCATCTGCAATATGAAAAGCTGCACTTGTAAAAGTATTAGCATTCATGGCATGCATTAAACCGGAAGCTTGATCGAGATATGCAGCAGCATCATCTGGTACAACAAGAAGAAAAGATAGGCTTTCCTTGTCATTGATATCAAATTCGCCAGGTGCATTTTCAACCGTATGATTATAGTCACCACCTATTGCGGCGAACTTATCAGTATCAGGATATGATTCCCATACCTTCGTGAGAATCTCCAATGTATTTTTTATAGTTTCTTCTTTTTCAAGCTGATCCTGATTTTGTGTGTTTGAACAGCCTACAAGTGAACATGTAATGAAGCAGGCTAGAATGATAGATAAAAATTTTCTCATGATTTTAGTCTCCTTTAATAGTCTTATATAATATTCTTACCACTTATCGTATAGTATAGTATAGAATAATTGGAAAGTCTATGAACATGATATACATTTGAGAAAATTTGTGCTAAACTTAGTATTAAGTAAATTATCGTGGATTAAAGTATCTTTCTGAGAGGGCATAGGCAAAAGTAAATGTATAACAAACGAAAAATCAACAAAATATTAATTGTGGATGATTCTGCGATGAATCGTGCAATTTTAGCAGACATGCTGAACGAACAGTATGAGATTTTAGAAGCAGAAAACGGGGTAGAAGGTTTAAAACTATTACAAAAATTTGAAACGGAAATCTCACTAGTTCTATTGGACATTGTTATGCCGGAAATGGATGGCTTTGAGGTTTTAGCAATGATGAACCGATATCATTGGATAGAAGAAATTCCTGTTATTATGATTTCGGCAGAAAACTCACATTCAATCGTCGAACGGGCATATGAACTTGGCGCAACAGATTATATTAGCAGACCATTTGATGAAGTAATTGTTTGCAGAAGAGTTATCAACACGATTATGTTGTATTCAAAGCAAAAACGGTTAATTTCTATGGTTGCTGATCAAATGTATGAAAGCGAAAAAAGTAATACATTAATGGTTTCAATATTAAGTCATATGGTGCTAGAAGCGAAAAGAGATTCCTCTGTGGAGTCTCTTTTTTTGTGTAGGCAATAATCGAATTAGAATAATTAACCATATTATCATTGTAAGATACTGTGAGAATAGGAGGAGTTAATATGAAGAATCAATATGGAAAAGGAATTAAATTCGAACGTGTTCGCAGAATTACGGGATATCTTGTAGGAACAATGAATAAATGGGGAGATGCTAAGAAAGCGGAAGAGAAAGATCGTGTAAAGCATCATTTAGTTTAAAGGAGGATTTTTTTTATGAAGTACCATAATATTACAAAAGACGATATGTTAAATGGAGATGGAATCCGAGTTGTCCTTTGGGTATCTGGTTGCGAACATCACTGTCCGGAGTGTCAGAACCCAATCACATGGGATCCAAATGTTGGAATTGAATTTGATGATTCTGCGAAACAAGAGATTTTTGCAGAATTAGGAAAAGATTATGTAAGTGGTATTACATTAAGCGGCGGAGATCCGATGCATCCTTGTAATCGATTTGAGATTTTTAAACTTGTGAAAGAAATCAAAGAAAAATTTCCGAATAAAACAATTTGGATGTATACTGGTTACAAATTTGAAGATATCAGAATATTCCAAGTGATTCACGACATTGATGTATTAGTAGACGGACGTTATGAAAAAGACAAAAGAGATGTAAACTTACATTGGAAAGGAAGTTCTAATCAAAGAGTAATTGATACTAAAGAGACTTTTCGAATTGGAGAAATTATACTTCACGACTAAAGAGGCACTTAAGTGTCTCTTTTTTTATAACAGCAATTGAAAATATAACGGAATATCGGTATAATATAAATGAGGTGATAAAAAATGAATCAAAAATTATATCGAAAAATATTAGATACAGGAAAAAGCGTATATTTAATTAGTAAAGAAACGGGCATACCATACACAAGTTTAAACGATATTGTTAATGGAAAAGTAGATGTAAATAAATGTGCAAGCGAAACAATATATCTATTATCGTTATATTTGCAATGTAATATTGAGGATTTATTAAATGATTTTCCTTTAATTGATGGTGTGTCTGGAAAATATAGGAATGTTAAATATTATTGGAAATACGACGTTGAAAGAAACATGGAACTCCATGTTTTGGAAAAAAAGAATGATGTTATTATTGATTATGGTAGTATGTTTTCTCAGTCAAGGTTTTACAATGAAACAAGAAGAATGACAGAATTGCTTATAGATTATTATTTAGAAGAAAAGGAGGCTGAAAAATTATTATGATCAAATATCATTTAATGCATAAAAATGATGTATGTGGAGAGCTACTTTATGACGAAAAGCGTGGTGTTATTCATTCTTATAAAGACAATAATGAAGGAATATCTCCGTTTTTAGGCAAATGTGATTCAAATAAAATACTGGATTGGTGGAAAATACGTTCAATACCTGCATCGCGTAATATGATTCGAGATGTTCTGGAAAAATCAGGGTGCGATACAACAAGTCAATATCTCGCAAAAAATCTAGCTTTAAGTATGACTGATTCTTATTGGATTTGCCCAGTAGATTTAACTGTAAAATATGAAGATATACGTTTTTCTAACTTAGCAGAATACAATCAAGGGAAAATACCATACCATAATGCGACATCTTATGATCCTAATGCTTCTTTAGGAGGACAGATGGAGAAATATTGGGATTTACAGCAGGAAACTCCAGTATTGGTAAAAGAAAGTAGTAAATATTTTGGTCAGCAATCTATCAATGAAGTGTTTGCAACTTTTTTGCATAAAAAACAAAATACGAATATTCCTTTTGTAAATTATACAGCTGCATATACAGATAGCGGTAGTGTGTTGTCAAAATGTCCTTCTTTTACATCGGATCGTGTGGAGTTTATACCTGCTTATGAGATTGTTACAAGTGAAAAAACACAAAATAACATATCTTTATACGAAGGATATATAGAACTATGTGTACGAAACGGTATTGATAGAGAAAATATACAAGATTATATGGATTATTTAGTTTTATCTGATTTTGTTATAAGTAATACAGACGAACATTTACTAAATTTTGGTGTTTTAAGAGATGCCGAAACAATGAAGTTGTTAGGACCGGCTCCTATTTTCGATTCTGGAAATAGTATGTTTTTCTCGGATGAACGAAAAAAGCCTTATTCGAGAGTTGAGATATTAGAACGTAAAATAACTAGCTTTTATGATGTAGAAGAAAAAATGCTTGCAAAAGTAAAAAATAAAGCAATATTAAAAAGTGATTTATTGCCATCACCTGAAGAAGTTAAGATGATATACGAACAATCACACATTCCAGAATGGAAAGCAGATACTATATCTAAAAACTATAGTATTAAATTAGAACTACTCCAAGAATTCCAACGAGGTAAAAAAATATCATTATACAATGAAAAACAGGAAGAAAGAAAACGCCCGAAAGAACAGAAAAATACTGTAAAGAACAAAGCTGAATTTATTATGATGTGCGGTGTTCCTGGCTCTGGAAAAACAAGTATAGCTAAACAGTTATGCCTGGATTATGAAAAGAAAGGACATAAATTGAAAGATTCGAGAGCATTATATCCAGTTCAAAAGATAACAAATGAATTTGGGATTGTATTGAATAAAGAAAATCTTTTAAAAGAGAATAATTGTATACCTGAGTATAAGAATTCGGTTGTGTATATTTCAGCAAATGATATTAGAATTGAATTAGAAAATAATCATATATATCCGGATCATGATACTATTTTTATGGTTGCTGAACTCAGAATTAAAACAGGGCTTGCAAATGGAGCTACAGTTATTTTTGATGCATCGAATATTGACAGAAAAAATCGAGAACATTATATAAATCTAGCAAAAGCTGAAAATATAAATGAACTCAAGCTTGTTGTTTCCAATTCTACCAAAAATAATTCTAGTGTTCCAGAACTGTATTTAGAAGAATTAAAAGAACGATTTCAGGACAATTACCCATCAATAAAAGAAGGGTGGACTGAAATTGTAGAATTTCATGATCACATCAAAAACGTGGATTTAAACGAGATATCAAGATAAGAGGCCTTCGGGCTTCTTTTTTTACCTGCCAAATAAGAAATCCACCATATTAATAGTAGGAACAAAAAATGTAAAAAATTTCGATATGGCAAATAGCAAAAGGTAGCGCAAACCGCATAAATGCGGAGTGTTTTTCCCACATGCGTGGGAGTGTTCCTTCTATGGAAGTGGAAATTTATTTTGTCACTGGTCCTACGTCAAGATTTAGTACAAGTTAAAATGAGGTTTTCCTCATCTTAACCTGCCATCTG
>URRQ01000027.1 GCA_900550235.1 uncultured Lachnospiraceae bacterium | reverse complement strand
GACTTTCACCTGTTAGAGCGCGCCCATGGCGCGCAAACATAAAAAAGAATGTGCAATGCACATTCTTCGCGCGCGAGCGGTTACGAAGCAATGATTTCTTCTCCGCGAGCTGCGCATTCTTGCTAGGTAGAGTTTTATCTACAGTCCGCCTCCCTCTCTTTGGCAACCGCAGTATTTATCCTTTCTTTCCATTTTTCTCATTACAATCAAAGTTACCAACATGATGAAAGGGAATATACATCCCATTAGCAAACCCGCCTGAAGATTATCTCCTGCCTGCTGCGAAAAATACCCCACCATGCTCGGACCAAAAGCGCCGCCCATATCTCCGGCTATCGCCAATAGTGCAAACAAGGCTGTACCTCCATTTGGAATCCTCGGAACAGTAATGCTGATACTTCCAGGCCACATAATACCAACTGAGAAGCCGCATATAATACATCCAATCAAGCCCAAAAGCGGCATTGCAGATAGACCAGCCAAAAGATAGCTCAATACACAAAGAACTCCCGATACCAGCATGAACTTTGTCAAATCTATCTTCTCACCAAACTTGCCGTACAGCACACGAGCAATTCCCATTGTGATAGCAAACAAACACGGCCCCGCCAAGTCGCCAACGGATTTGGTTAATCCCAATGCGGATTCTGCAAAAGCCGACGCCCACTGAGCCATTGACATTTCTGAAGCTCCCGCACAAATCATCAGGATAATTGCAACTCCGAAAATAGGTGTCTTCAGCAATTGACGCAACGGCATTCTCTGATCATCCTCTACCAGATGCTCAATAGGACATGTAGCAAAATTGTAAATATTGTACAAAGGAATCATTGCCCACAAGCAGGCTAAAATTCTCCAGTTGTCAATACCAAAAACGGCAAAGAAAATTGTGGAAAGTAGAATCACGCCCACACTGCCCCAGCAGTAAAAGGAGTGAAGCAGGCTCATCACTTTTTCCTTATGGTCAAAGGGGCAAGCTTCCACAATTGGGCTGCACAAGACCTCAACCAGACCGCTTCCGAGTGCATAAAAAAGCACCCCGATCAAGATTCCGACATACGGAGACATTATATTTGGCAAAACCGCAAGTCCGATTAGCCCCAGGCCTGCAAACAACTGAGAAGCCACAATGGATTTTCGGTATCCGATAGAATCTACATATTTTGCACAAATTAGATCTACAATCAATTGCGTTACATAGAACACGGTAGGAATTAAGGCAACCTGTCCCAATGAAATGTTGAAATCTGAATGAAACGCCCAAAAAAGCAACGGTGCAAAATTCGCTGCAATTGCCTGTGTGATAAATCCGAGATAACAAGCTCTTAATGTTTTTTTATAGTTCTTCATAGTGCAAAGCTCTCCTTCCAAAACTACATTGAATGATATCACGATTTTATTCGTGTATCAATGGACATTCTCACGCTTTTATTGTATAATATCACAATGTATAGGAGGGTGGTACCATTGACAGACACTAGTGGATTAAAAATTATTACAGATGAAACTCTTATGGAAAAACGAACCCACGGGCAGTCGTCATTTCCATTTCAATACTATCTGGAGAACATCTGGGATTTCGACTTCCACACAATCGGTTGGCATTGGCATCAGGAAATTGAATTTGTATATGTGCAAAGCGGCGAAATGCAATGTTGCATCGGAAAAGATATTTTTTCCCTACCAGCAGGCAGCGGTATATTTATCAACGCGAAAATGATCCATCAATTAAGGGCAGAACAGCCCACCTTGATTCCCAATATTGTTTTTTCCCCTTTGATATTAGCTTCAGAGAAGAGTTTTATATATCAGCAATATATTAAGCCAATTCTTACTTCAGATGTTGGCTTTTTGGTTTTTGAACCGCATACACCATGGCATAAAGAGATACTTACTTTACTAAATCAGGTATTTAAGACACAGGAGCTAACAAATTTCAAGGAGCTGACAAGCCTACGATTGTTGACATCCATTTGGGAATTGCTATACGAAAATATTGCATCTAAGGTTCTACAAAGACAAACCGTTAAAAGAAACCGTGATACGTCTCGCCTTCAAATGATGATGAGTTTTATTCACAGTCATTACGCCGAACAGATCCAGCTTGATGACATTGCAGATTTTACTCATGTAAGCAAGAACACATGTATGCAAATATTCAAGAATGGAATCCACCAATCTCCCATTTCTTATTTGATACAATACAGACTAAAAGAAGCTGCAAAACTGCTGGCAACCACGGAAATGAAGGTTACAACCATATCAGAACAATGCGGCTTTCACGATGCGCCTTATTTTTGCCGTAAATTTAAAGAGGTTTACGGAATTTCTCCTATCGAGTACAGAAAAAACAACCTTTAAATTTAGATATCAATAGCAAACAAAAAACGGAAGATAACCGAACCATTTTTCTTGGTAAATCTACGAAAAAAAGCTAGAAATGCGGGAAGTATGATAAAAGAAAATCCCGGACTTCTGTCCGGGACTTTGTCAACAGTCTGGCTTGACTCTTCTAGCTTATTTTGCAAGTCTATAAATCGCTTCCAAATAGATTTTCATCCACATATCCAGTTTATCTAATTCTAAATACTCATTTTTTTGATGCATCAGATTTGGCTGATCCGGAAGAAGCGCGCCAAAGGCTACGCAGTTCTCCAACGCTCTTGCATACGAACATGCTCCGTCAACCTGCGGTTCTGCCGTCTGATCTCCTGTCACTTCTTTATACACATCCATTAAAGTCTGTACAAGGAAGCTGTCTTTTGGAACATAGATTGCTTCGATAATATCCGGATTCGCAAAATAAAATCTTGTACCTTCCAAAGTTTTCTCGATTCTTTCCTGTGCTTCTTTGCATGGATAACTTACCGGAACACGATTATCAATAGAAAAAATCAGTTTTCCATCAGATACTTCTACTTTTCCTACATTAAAGCTTAATTTTCCGGATACCTCATCCTCCAAGCCAACTCCTATATTCTCACCACAAAGATTGAACCCGATGTGTTCCATATAGAACGAAGCAATTTCTCCAAGTTCATTAGAAAGCTGTAAATCGGATACCGCTTTCATAATTGCGGTAATCGCATTTTTACCTTCTGATGGATTTGCAGCATGTGCGGCAAATCCTTTTGCCATTAACTTAATCCAGCCATTTTCAACAATATATTCAAAACTGCAGCCCGTTTCTTTTTCCCATTGTTTTAAACTTGCCTGAACTTGTACTTCTACATCTTGTGGCAAAAGAACGTACGCGCTTTCTGCTACCGAATTATACGCATTTCCACCGGCAATCACAGTATTTTCTTGAAGCTCTGTTACCAATTGATATTGGAACACTCCTTTTTCCGCATGGTTTAACGGAAACTCTGCATCCGGGGTAAACGACAATTCCGGAGGTGTAATTTTCTTTTGATTAAAATAATACTCAACACACTTCCAATCTGTTTCTTCATTTGCACCAACAATAAATCGAATCTTTTTCTTTAATGGCAAGCCTGATTCTCTCAATATTTTCATAGCATGAAGACAGACTACCATCGGCCCTTTGTTATCCAAAACTCCACGCCCATATAGTTTTCCATCGATTACTTCCGGCTGAAACGGATTGCATACCCAGCCTTCTCCACACGGAACAACATCTACATGACCTAGAATTCCAAGAGTCTCTTCTCCTTCTCCAAAATCTACATGTCCTACATAGTTGTCAAAGTTTTCCGACTTTCCTCCTAAGTCTTCTGCCATATCCAAGAAACATTGCAGCGCATCCGCTGCTCCTTTTCCAAAAGGCATCCCCTTTTCCGGAGCAGCTTCCACACTATTGATAGATACTATTCTTTTAATATCTTCGATCAGACTTTCCCGGTCTTCTCGAATTTCTTTCTCAAAATCCATATTTCTCCCTCGGTTCTTGTTCTATCACTCTGTCGTTTATAGCATTACTTGAACAAGAAGCATTACTGCACTAAAGCCGGTAATGATTCCCATAAGCGGCATAATAAATTTCAACCATTTATCATACGTAACATCTACCATCGCCAATGTTGCAAGAACTAATCCTGTCGGTGTGATGAAGGAAATAAGTCCTAAACCATAAGCATATGCTGAAACAATCGCAGCTCTTGAAACACCTACTGTATCTGCAAGCGGAGCCATGATTGGTACAGATAATACTGCAAGTCCAGATGAGGATGAAATGAAGAATCCGAGTACGATGAATACAAGCATCATCAAAATAATGAATACAAACGGATTGATTCCGCTGATTGCTCCTGAGAAGAACTCAAGGATTGTATCGGATACCATACCATTTTCAAGAATGATGTTGATACCACGGGCAACACCTACAACAAGCGCTACGCTCATTAAGTCCGCCGCACCGGTAATGAACTGATCCATAAAGTTTTTCTCTCCGATTCCTGATGTAAATGCAAGAAGGATTGCACATGCAAGGAAGAGAGCTGTCATCTTATCGAACCACCACTGATAACGAACAAGTCCATATACAAGGATTGCAAATGCAATACCAAATACAGAAAGAGATAATTTCATTCTTGTTGTAAATTCCGGAACCTCTCCTTGATGTCCAAATTTTTTCATATGATGTTCGTACTGATCATAGCAAAGAGATTTTGTCGGATCCTCTTTTACTTTTTTCGCATAACGTAAAATATAAATCAATGTAATGAGAACTCCAAGTATCAATGCAATTGTACGGAATCCCATACCTTCTGCAATACTGATACCTGCTGCATTACTCGCATTTCCTACTGAGAATGGGTTGATTGTCGGAAACATAGTACCAATACAAGATCCCATATAAATTGCAGCGATACAAACCATTACATCATATCCGGCTGCCAGGAATACCGGCACAAGGATCGGATATAGGGCAATCGTCTCTTCGGCAAGACCAAATGTGGTACCTCCTGCTGCAATGATAATTGTGATCAAAATGATCAAAATGTATTCTTTACCCTTTGTAAGCTTAGAAAGTACCGCAATGGCTGCATTGAATGCACCCATGTTATTCAAAACTCCGATACATCCACCAAGGATAAATACGAAAAGAATAATGTCAATTGTGTCATACACACCACTGATTGGCGCTAAAAGAATCTCAAGAATTCCCTGCGGAGACTGTTCTACTCTCTCATATGTTCCAGGGATTGCAACTGGTTTACTCAAACTGCCGTTTAAGAATTTATCCAAGTTACCTGTTACTCCCAGTTCATCTAATGTTGCCTGCGTCGGCTCCATCTCTGTCACTTCACCTGCCGGTGTTGTCACTTCAAACTTATCGCTTGTTGCATTATAAGATAGTTTTGAATATAATCCTGCCGGTACTACAACTGTCAAAATCGCTGCAAAAATCAATACGATAAAAAGTACGGTAATCGCGGTAGGAAATTCCAGTTTTTTCTTTTTCTTTTCCATTTTATTTTTCTCCTCTTTCTTTTTTATTCATTTGCTCTATTCATTTGCAAAAATTTTCACCAATTCTACAACTATTCGCACTGCTGCTTCCATTCCTTCTACTGTCACATGTTCCAGAGGTCCGTGATATCCATGTCCGCCTGTTCCTAAGTTCGGACAAGGAAGTCCTTTAAATGAAAGTTTGCATCCGTCTGTTCCTCCTCGGATTGGCGAAATATCCTCTGCAACTCCCGCTGCAGCGCAGGCTTTTCTCGCATTATCGATCAGATACATATGCTCTTTGATAATACTTTCCATATTTTTGTACTCATCTGTAAGTGTCAATGTTACCGTACCCTCACCCCAGATTTCATTTAAACTCTTTTCAATATGGCGAAGTGTTGTTTTTCTCGCATTAAAATTATGCTCATCATGATCACGTACAATATATTCTGACGTTGCATGACCTTCGTCTCCATGGATGCTCAATAAATGATAGAACCCTTCATATCCTTCTGTACATCTCGGAATTTCATATCTTGGCAACATGTTGTTGATATCTGCTGCAATTAAAACAGCATTGATCATTACATCTTTTGCCGAACCCGGATGAACGTTTTTCCCTTGAATCTCAAATTTTGCTTCACAAGCATTGAAATTCTGATATTGAATTTCTCCTTCTCCATCTCCGTCCAATGTATAAGCAACTTCCGCGTCGAATTTGTTAAAGTCAAAGTGTGCAGCTCCACTTCCACATTCTTCGTCCGGTGTAAACGCTACGCTGATCTGTCCATGAGGAATATTTTCATCTCTCAAAATCTGAATCATCTGCATAATTTCCGCAATTCCGGCTTTATCATCTACTCCAAGAATTGTATTTCCATCAGAAGTAATCAGTGTTCGACCTTTCAATTCTTTCAAATGCGGAAAATCCTTCGTTGTCAGCACTCTTCCGCTTGTTCCAAGCACTAGATCCTCTCCATTGTAATTTGCTGTGATCATCGGTTTTATTTCTGCTTCACAAAACTCAGAAACTGTATCCATATGTGCAATAAAACCAATCTTTTTTTGTTTCTCGTATCCTTCCGTTGCCGGTATCGTACCATACACAAAACATTTTTCATCTAATTGTGCGTTTTCTACCCCCAGCTCCTTTAGCTCTTCCACTAAAGCTTTCGCAAGGTCAAACTGACACTGAGAAGTTGGAACAGATTCACTGTTTTCGTCGCACGGTGTTTTGATTGCCACATATTTCAACAATCTTTCTTCTACTTTCATAGTAATCCTCCTTTTGTCTTTCACTATACTAATTTTAATAATTTTTTTATATTTTTACAAACACACTCAATTTTCTTGACACGAAAATTTTAGATATGATATTATATTCTTATGAAAAAATGTACGAAAGAACGTACATTTTTTCATCGCTTCGGATTTTTTTGTATATAATTAATAAAAAAATTGATTTTTAGGAAAGAAAATTGTTATGAATGTAGATATCATTATAGGCGAAAATATAAGAAAATATAGAACAGCATACAATATGACACTAAAGGAACTGGCAACCAAACTGCGCAAAAGTATCTCTACTGTTTCCAAATACGAAAAAGGTGATATTTCCTTAGATCTTCCGACCTTTATAGAGATTGCGAACATTTTTCGAATTTCTCCATCGTTTTTATTGGAAGAAATCTCAGATTTCACCAACGAAACTCTTGTTTTTGAAGATAATGCCCATCGACTTTATTTGTATTCCTATGACATACAAAGCAAAAGTATTATCCAAAGTGTCATTGAGCAATATCCTTCTCGTAATGGCAATCATGTATTTCGTGCACAGCTGTTCAATGATGTCAAGGATGTCAATAATCCTGGAAACTGTAGTAGTTTTTATCTTGGAGAATACAAGCAGGAAGGATTTATCGGAACATATATTCTGCACAATCAAATGACAACGGAACATGTGCTGATTTCCTGCATACATAATCTCGTAAATTCCAATCAACAGGTAGGCTTAATGTCCGGACTTTCTAATTACACAATGTTACCAATTACTTTAAAAGTTATAATTTCTAATACAGAAATTACAAATAAGGACACTTTAATCCAGCAGCTAACCTTTTCCAAAGAAGATTATAAATTAATGAAAAAGACCAATTATCTTTCTGTACAAAATTCTTAAAGGGTATCACCAAATCGGTAATACCCTTTTCCTCTATTTTGCGATATGATACATCATTTTACAAAACACAACCGCCGCTATAGTACTTATAGCTGTTGACACAATCCCGGCGCCTACGATTCCGGCCGGATTCACGCTTCCGTACTGGCTTCGATAAGCAATGATATTAATTGGGATCAATTGAAGAGAAGATATATTGAGAATTAGAAATGTGCACATATCCCGACTTGCAATACTTTTGTCTCGATTGGGATTCAACTCCTGCAGACTTTTCATTGCCAAAAGTCCCGCCGGCGTTGCCGCCCACCCAAGCCCCAATACGTTCGCAATCATATTGGTCGTAATATGCCGTTCCGCAGGATGACCTTTCGGAACTCCTGGAAATAAGAATCGGAGTATTCCTCCCATCTTCTTCGCTGCTCCCTCTAGGATTCCTGCTTTTGTTGCAATCTCCATCAATCCTGACCACATCGACATAATTCCAATCATCACAATGCAAAGATCTACAGCTTCCTTCGCAGAATCAAGGGCGCCATTGGTTATATCCGGAATCTTCCCACTAAACACTCCAAAGATGATTCCGGCTATAATCATGCCGCCCCATAAATAATTCAACATATTTGCCTCACTGGATTTTTATTAAAATCTTATGCAAAGCTACTATACTTTTATGTTCCTTCTCTCCAAACGTCTATTCACAATTCCACGAATCAAAGAATATACAACAGAAACCAATGGAATAAATATCAACATTCCTACAATCCCCATCAAGCTTCCACCGATACTAACTGCCACAAGCACCCAAATAGACGGAAGTCCTACTGAGTTGCCCACTACATGTGGATAGATCAGATTGCCTTCTATCTGCTGCAGTACAAAGAACATAACTATAAATCCTAATGCCTGCACCGGATTCACCATAAAAATCAAGATGGTTCCCACTGCACAGCCAATAAATGCTCCGAAAATCGGAATCAATGCGGTAAACGCAATCAATACTCCGACAAGCAAAGCATATGGCATCTTAAACAACGTCATTGTTACAAAAAACATCGTTCCTAAAATAACTGCTTCCACACATTGACCTGTAAGGAAATGCGAAAATGTCTTATATGCCATAGAAGATATTGCAAGCATAATCTCCATCCAATCTCTCGGAATAAACGCATACCCTATCTTTTTCACCTGCACATGCAGACGCTCTTTTTGAAGTAAAATATAACAAGCAAAAATAAAACCAATTGCCAATGTTGTGACCGCGCTCACGATACTTCTTGCTACTGCAAATGTAGAATCCATAACGTTACCCGCGCCGTTTGTAAAGAAACTTACCATATTTTCCAGGATTTTATTCCAGTTAAATTCGATGCCTTCAATCCATTCCACTACATCTGGATTATTTTGAAATAGCTCTTCTGCATAAAGAAGCATTTTCGGAATTTCTCGCTGTATAGTCACGCCTACATTTGCAATCGTTCGTGTAAGCTCCGGAATCACAATAAACATCACAAGAAAAATGATTCCAAAGACAAAAATCAATGTGAGCACAAAACTGGCTGGTCTTGCCAGTTTTTGTGCCGTTTTATTGTTTTTCAATTTCTTTTGTCCAAATAACTTTTCTTCCACAAAATGCATCGGTACATTTAACACAAATGCAATTCCCCCGCCGATTAAAAACGGCAGAATAATGTTCACCGCATGTCCCAGCAGCTTAAAAAACACTTCATAATTCCATACGATCATGACTACGACTACCGCAAACACGATCAAGCCTCTGATTTTCCGAATCGTTTCTTTGTCTAAATTCATTTACTCACCCTATCTTTTTCTAATCCATTTCAACAGTTGGATTACCGGAAGATTCAATAATGACAGGCCGTATACCGTAAATAACTGTGTCACATTCAAAGTCTGTACCTTGAAAATCGTATCCATAGCCGGAATCATCAGTACAGATGTAATTAGAACAAGACCTAAAACAAAAGCACCTAGCAGATAGATATTATTGAAAAATGTTTTTGAAAATAATACCGGTCTGTCTGATTTACAGTTAAATCCATGTACAAGACGTGACGTACAAAGTGTACCAAATGCCATTGTACTTGCAAGAAGGGCATTGCCTTCTACTCCCGCAAATCCTCGATATCCGAGCATAAATGCAACCATAGTCATAATTGCAATAGACAAACCTTCCAGTCCTATTTTTGCCAGGAAGTCTTTTGTCAGAATAGATTCGTTCATTGGACGCGGTTTTTCGTCCATTACAGCTTTTGTATGTGGTTCCAATCCAAGCGCAATTGCCGGAAGACTATCCGTCAACAAGTTGATAAATAATAGATGTACCGGCGCAAATGGCACAGGCAGCCCGGCGATCGCCGCATATAGAACCGCAAGGATTCCTCCAAAATTACCGGATAACAGGAATTGAATGGAACCTTTGATATTTTTGTATACGTTTCTTCCGTTCTCTACTGCTTTTATAATAGTAGCAAAATTATCGTCCGTCAACACCATAGATGCAGCATCTTTGGAAACTTCTGTTCCCGTAATTCCCATTGCGACGCCAATATCTGCTTGTTTAAGGGCCGGTGCATCGTTGACGCCGTCTCCTGTCATAGATACGATGTTTCCTTTTTCCTGCCATGCACGTACGATTCGAATCTTATGTTCCGGCGTTACACGGGCATACACAGAAATGCCTTCCACAAAATCTTTTAATTCTTCATCTGACAGGTTATCAATCTCCGCTCCTTCACAAGCCTCGGATTCATCTTTTAAGATACCGATTCGTTTTGCAATCGCTGCTGCTGTCACCTTGTGATCTCCTGTGATCATAATCGGCTTAATTCCTGCACGAATACATTCCGCAACCGCTGCCTTCGATTCCTCTCTTGGAGGATCCATCATAGAAATCAATCCGATAAAGATTAAATCGTTTTCATCTTCAAGGGTCAACAAATGTCCCTCTTCAATCGGCTTATATGCAAAGGCTAAAACACGGAGTCCTCCCCTTGAAAATTCTTGATTCTGATTTTCAATCTTCTCTTTCTCTTCCTCTGTAAGAGTTGTAATCTCTCCATTTTTCCAAATTCGATTCATTCTTGTAAGAAGAACGTCTACTGCGCCTTTTGTCAACATGACCGGTCCATCTTCCAATACATGAGCCGTCGACATTAGCTTTCTATCACTATCAAATGGGATTTCACTTGTACGTGGGAATTTTCCTCTTACATGTTCCGGTGTAGCTCCAAGTTTTGTTCCCAGATTAATAAGGGCTGTTTCTGTCGGATCCCCAATTTCTACTCCATCAACATTCGTAGAATCATTGCAAAGAATACTGTATCTTAACAATTGTCTTTGTCCGACTGCATGACGATCAATCTCACCTGCCGGAATTCTCATTCCATTCACATAGTAATCTTCTACCGTCATCTTATTCTGTGTCAATGTCCCTGTTTTATCCGAACAGATAACAGACACACTTCCGAGTCCTTCTACTGCTTGCAGTTTACGAATGATTGCATGCTCTTTTGCCATTTTCTGCGTTCCAAAGGAAAGCACGATCGTTACAATAGAACTCAGCGCCTCCGGAATTGCTGCTACTGCCAACGCAACTGCAAATAAAAATGCGTCTCCCGCGGAGTCTCCTCGCATAACGCTAATTCCAAACAGAATCGCACAAAATACTAAGATCAATATAGAAAGTTTTTGTCCGAACTGGTCCAAATTCACTTGAAGCGGAGTCTTTTTCTCAGATGTTGTTTTAAGAAGTGTCGCAATCTTACCAACCTCTGTTTCCATTCCAATCGAAGTTACAATAAAAGATCCTCGTCCATATGTCACAAAACTTCCCGAAAATACCATATTCGTTCTGTCCCCAAGTGGTACCTCTCCTTCGATAGTATCCTCTGTCTTTTCCACACCAAGACTTTCTCCGGTCAATGCACTTTCATCGATTTTAAGACTTGCATTTTTCAAGATACGTCCATCAGCAGGAACATAATCTCCCGCCTCTAACATTACTTCATCACCAATTGTCAATTCCTCAGAAGGAATTTGCACTACGTTTCCATTCCGTAACACCTTCGCAACCGGCCCCGACAGTTTTTTTAAGCTTTGCAAAGATTGCTCTGCTTTGACTGTCTGTACGGTACCAAGAATTGCATTCATAGTGATTACAATTAAAATGACTGCTGCACTCTCCACATCTCCCATAAATCCGGAAACAATTGCCGCAACAATCAGAATAATTACAAGGAAATCTTTAAATTGCTCTAAGAAAATTTGAAATGTACTTTTTTTCTTTCCTTCTGTCAATTCATTTTTACCATACTGCTCCTGATGGGATCTCACCTCTTCGTCCGTAAGCGGTTCCAATTTCCCATTCACCTGCATTCTTACTTCATCTGCAGACATCTGATAACTTGCTTTCATATCTCACTTCTCCTCCGTTTCTTATCCGTGCATCAGTCTCTTTTATTATGCCCCAATTTCCCAGGAATACTATGAATTCTCTATGGACAACTATGCATAAAAAAAGAGACCTCTATTGCACACAAATGATGCAATAAAAGTCTCACTGTTTCATTACGATACGGATGATGAATCATCGTACTGACGACATCGCAAACGTCTAAACGCCAGTTACTCCCTTTTATTCAAAAATAACTATAAGCTGTCTTTCCCTGTCTGTCAACAAAAACTTAAAAAAGACACACTTTTTTTACAATTCAATCTCTATCTTTCTTCCGGTTCTGTGATACTGATGATACCTTACTCCCGCAGCATCAAACATTCTTTTTGATGCTAACACCGATGGTGTATCCGCGTACTTATCTTCATCATACACTACTTCCTTGATGCCGGACTGGATAATAGCCTTCGCACATTCATTACATGGGAACAACGATACATATAGCTTGGCACCGGCTAAGCTTCCACCACTATAATTCAAAATGGCATTCAGTTCACTATGCACCGTGTATACATATTTGGTTTCAAGAGGATTCTCCCCCTCTCTCTCCCAAGGGAACTCGTCATCCGAGCAGCCCTTTGGCAATCCATTATATCCCATAGATAGAATCTTATTATCCTGACTTACAATACAACAGCCTACCTGTGTGTTCGGATCCTTGGATCGTTTTCCTGATAAAAGCGCAACGCCCATAAAATATTCATCCCAGGTGATATAATCCTTTCTCTTACAGCTCATATCTCTTCCTCCGCATGTTCTTTATTTTGTTCCGAAAATACGGTCTCCTGCATCTCCAAGTCCAGGAACAATATATCCGTGATCGTTCAATTTTTCGTCCAAAGCGCCGATATAAATGTCCACATCCGGATGTGCTTCCTGCATGCGTTTCACTCCTTCCGGAGCCGCAATGATACATAAAAATCGAATATTTTTAACGCCTTTATCTTTTAACATCTGTACTGCCGCCACGCTTGACGCACCGGTTGCAAGCATCGGATCCACAACAAACACATCTCGTTCTTCGCAATCTACCGGTAATTTACAAAAATACTCTACCGCTTCCAACGTCTCCGGATCACGATATAATCCAATATGTCCTACTTTTGCTGCCGGAATCATAGCTAGCATCCCTTCTACCATGCCAAGCCCGGCGCGAAGAATCGGCACTACCGCAAGTTTCTTGCCTGCCAGCTCCTTACCTGTCATCTCACAGATCGGTGTTTTAATCTGCACGTCCTGAAGTTTCAAGTCTCTTGTTGCCTCATAGCAGATTAACATTGCAATCTCGCTGATCATCTCACGAAAATCTTTGGAACCTAAATCTTCTCTTCGAATTAAACTAATTTTATGACTGATCAATGGATGATCCATTACATGTACTTTTGACATACTATTCCTCCTGTTTTTACATCTTATTCTCAGCTTCTGCATTCAATCTTTCCACAAGCTTTGCAATCATTTCCTGTAGCATCTCAAATACTTTTCCATACTCCGTAAGCGGTTGTCCATACGGAGACGGAATTTCCGTATCAATCTCCACAAATTCACTCAACGTATACACGTTCTTTACAAACTCATATTCGGAAACGATTTTCCATTTTTGTCCTTCTTCCATAGTAAGAACTAACGTATCTTCATCTAAGTCTTTTTCTTCAAATTGCACCGCTTCATGATTACAAAGCGTCATCTGCCGACTCTTCATAATCGCCTCTGCCTTCTGATTTGCCGGTTCCGGAAATAAAACAACCATTCCTCGCGATTCCACTTCATATTCCTGCGCAAGATCTTGATTCCGCAAAATCTCTGCCGCCATAGGGCCTCGGCAGTTATCGGTTGTACTTACAAAAACTATCCTTCTGTACTTTTGTAACGAAACAATCGACTTCGCATCAAGTACTTGATGTCCTGCCGCCTTCTCCAAACGGTTCATTACCGCTTCCATCAATCCTTCTGCAGCAAATGACTCACTATAAATATAATCTACATCTTCATCATCAAACTCTCGAAGTACACGATATAAATTCTTGGCGATTGATCCTTGGCTTAATCGCGAACCTACATTCTTGACAATTCCGTTTGTATATTCTTGTAAAGTCTCGGTACTGGCAATGATTCCTGCTGTTTTTCCACGCCGCTTTAAATCATAAGACAATTGCTTAATCGCCTTTACCTCATCTTCCACTTCTCCTTCTACAATAGAAAGTCCTGCTTTTGGCGCATAATGACGATATTTCATTCCCGGAGCTTTTGGAGCCTCCGTACTGTTCTCGTCCAAAATAGCTCGATCAATCTGAATCTCACCAATACAACCTTCTAACATTTCTTTTGTAACAGCGCCCGGTCTTAAAATCATCGGTGGTTCTACCGTCATATCGACAATCGTAGATTCTACTCCGATATCCACACTTCCTCCGTCCAATATCATCTCAATCTTACCATCCATGTCCTCCTCAACATGTTTTGCCGTCGTAGGGCTTGGTCTTCCGGATGTATTGGCGCTTGGAGCCGATACATAGCCTCCACCCGCCAGAATCAATGCTCTTGCAATTGCATCATCCGGCATTCGAACTGCTACCGTATCCAAGCCTCCCGTTGTTCCAAATGGTACAACGTCCGTTTTCTTAAAGATCATAGTCAAAGGTCCCGGCCAAAAAGCCTCAGCCAAATCAATTGCTTTCTTCGGAATAACTGCTGCCACCTTATCTAAATAAGAAAGTTCTGCAATATGCACAATCAGCGGATTGTCCGAAGGTCTTCCTTTTGCCGCATAAGTTTTTTTCGCAGCTTCTTCATCTAATGCATTAGCTCCTAGTCCATATACTGTTTCTGTTGGAAATGCTACAAGTCCTCCTTCTTTCAAAATAAGACCCGCTTGCTCCATAATCTCTTCGTCTATTTGATTTTTATCGATTTTTCTAATTAATGTTTTCATAGAGAGTATTATAACATCAAATCCAACAAAAAAAAACCCCACAGTTGATTACAGTTCATTACAATTCCTATTGCAAAATCTTTACAATTCCATCACAGATCAATTGCGCCATCTTATCTTGATATTCTGGTGAATTTAACAGTTCTGCCTCTTCCCAGTTACTCAAAAATCCGCATTCCACAATGATTGTAGGTATCTTTGTCTTTTTCAACATATAATACGTACCGTTTTCCTTTGCCTGACGTTTATTTCTAGGATTCGCCAAACGAAAGTTCTCCTGCATGATCTCGGCCATCTTTTTTCCCTCTTCTGAATGTGTATAATAAAATACCTGTGCACCTTTTACTTCTTCTGACGAATAACTGTTTTGATGGATGCTCACTGCTATAGATGCATCTGATTCGTTGATGATTTTTACTCTCTTTTTCATATCATCTGCTTTGTGATTTGTTGCATCTGTTGACGATAAACTTTCTCCATCTTCGCGTGTCATAACCACTTTAATCTTGTTCTTCTCCAGTTTTTCTTTCACTTGCAAAGCAATTTGTAAATTAATATCTTTCTCAAGACTTTTATTTACACCAATTTTCCCCGGATCACTTCCCCCGTGTCCTGCGTCTATCACGACACTTTTCTTCATTGTCTCCTTTTCTACATGCCCACTCGATACAACCACACTCATGGTCTTTCCAATCAATACTGCAGACAGCAGCAATACAATCGACATGGATACTCTTATTTTCCGATACACAAAAATCCCCCTACAGCATTTACCATTAGTATATGCTGCAAGGGGATTGTCCTAGCTTTTTAATTCACATATTTGAGAATCAATTCCCAAACGCTTGCATTCTCAAATCCAAGTTTCCACGTTGCCACTCCTGCAAGATGATGTTCCTTCATAACTTTTAACTTCTCTTCCAGTGATTTTTCATCTTCCAGCCACATCTTATATGTAGCTCCTTCTGACTCCCACTGTGCAAAGTACTGTTTTGTCTTATCATCCCATTCGAATTTTCCACCGGCTTTTTCTGCAACCTGTCTTGCTTTATTCATAGCATACGTTTCACTTGTAACTTTCATTGGATAATTTGCCGCTTCTGTTCCTGCTTCTTTTGCCAGCTCCGCTTCAGATTTCGGAACTTCCTTCCAAAGTCTTGTATAAAGCGGCATCGCATTGATTACTTTTTCTGCCGGAACATCTTTTAATGTTTCTTGGATTCCGTCTTTTACATAATCAATAGACGCAACCGAACCGCTTTCAGGCGAACCGCCAAAATGCTCATCATATCCCATGATCACGACATAATCAGCAACGATTCCTTGTTCTTTCCTATAATAGTGCTTATTATATCCTTTCGGCACATAATTATCTACTGAAAGCACAATTCCATTTTTTCTACATTCAATGGATAATTCACGGATAAACTGAATATAATGCTCACCTGTCTTTTCTGCTACTGTTTCAAAGTCTACATTAATTCCGTCCAACCCAACTTTTTTCGCTTCTGATATCAATTGATTCACAAGAGTCTGTCTGCTGGATGTTCTGCTTAATAATTCATGAGTTTCCTCCGAAGAAGAAATTCCCTCTCCGCCAATTGGATCAAAGTTTCTTACAAGCCCCCATACTTCCAGTTGAGCCTGATGTGCAAAATTCACATAATCCGTACTTGCGATTGATTGAATATTACCTTTTGTATCTTTGATACTAAACCATGTCGGAGAAATTGTCGTAAGTCCTTTTGTATTTGCTATCGTGCTGAGAACTCCATTGTTTGCTGTCTTTGAAGTTACCTGATGCCATGCAAGATTGATAGTGTAGTCTTTCTTAATGCTGGTAAATTCCTCTTCTTTAAACGCTCTGTCATAATTCACGGTTTCTTCTTTCTTCAGATATTTTTCCATGATATAACCAATACAGCCGTTTTCTGTACGAACTTTTTTCCATTTTCCTTCGTTCTCGATAACATGTACTGTTTCTTTTTTCTTTACATCTGTCAAGATTGGACTTTTTACTCCTGCCAGTCGTCTTACTTCCGAATCTTTCTTTACTTCTGCAATCTTCACCTTATTCCAATCTGTTTGGATCACAACTCGGCTGACTTCTTTGTCAAACTTCTTATATTCGATATCCGTATATTCTTTGATAAAATCAAGCGCAATATATGCTGTGCTTCCCTCTGTTTTTAAAATTACATAGTCTTTACTCTTCTTATCTTTAGAAATGGAATACTCTTTGCTTCCTACTCCTACTGAAACCATATCATTCGGAAGGGCATAAAGCAGTAAATTCTCATTTGGATCCCAGTAAAATCTACCGTTGATGTAGTCTCTGACTGCTGCATATTCAAGATAAATCTGGCCATCGACTTCCATTCCTTTTGATTCCAAAATCTCATTGTTTACAATTACAGCAAGCTGGTCTTCACTCGTTATTCCATAATATTCTTTCAAATCTGCCCGCGTCTTAGATGGTCCGTATTTTTTCCATACTAATGTTGAACCCAAAATACCAACTGCTAATATAATCAAAACAAGAATTCCCAGTATTAAGGAACGTTGCCTTCTTCTCCTTGATCTCTTCTTACGGCGTTTTCTATTTGCTGTATTTCTTCCTGCTCCGGATACATTCTGTCTATTCGGTTTTCTTGTGCCGTCCGGTCTTCTTGCTCCATCTGATCTTCTTGCTCCGTCCGGTCTTCTTGCTCCGTCCGGTCTTCTTGCTCCGTCTGGCCTTCTTGCTCCATCCGGTCTTCTTCTGTCTCTTTCGTCCATGCCGCACCTCCTATCTTACCTATTATATCAATAATCAAAGCGTACGTCATTAGGAATTTCGACATTTTTCGCCACAGGGAGAAATTTACATCTTTTTACGAGGGGTATTGTAATTTTAATTCAAACTTTTCACCTTATTGAAACAGAGTTCTTCTACATGCCCGTCCTCATCTAAAATATAATCTCTCATATATGTAGACTTTTCTTTTACCATATGAGCTGCCGCGATCTGAAGCGGACTCGCACATTCTCCATCGATCCGCATATGGATCCCATAACGTTCAAATTCAGATAATTCCGCAAATAAGTCGCGATATGCTTTTTCATCTTCCTGCATAATTGTTTCCTTTCTCTTGGCAACTATGGCCCAAGGATATCTTTTCCAAAAGAAAGTATAAAAATATGATATATTATTTGGTAAAAATGATAAAAATATCCTCCAGGCTGACAAGAAGATAGTCCATTAATAGTGTCATTTTTTTATCTATTATTCTGTGCTTAGTGCGTTGATGCTTTGTCGGAAATGACTGATGTTACATTCGATTTTGCCTCACTGCAAATTACAGATAATTTAGATTTGTTACAAGATTTTTTATTAAGAACTTTTGACTGTAAATTATTTTCGAAAAATATATCCCTCCTCTACATAGATACATAGTTACCGGAAAGACTATCTTCTTGTATTAGCCATTATATAGACTCCGCATTCGCTTTGCAAGTATTTTTTCTAATTTTCTTTACATATTTTTCGTTTTTGTTTATACTAATAATTGAGTAAGTATTTTTATTGGCAGATAGGAAGTGATTCTATGAAGATTGAAAAAATTAGTGATAACCAAATCCGCTGTACTTTGACCCGTGCCGATTTGGCCGACAGAGAATTAAAAATAAGCGAACTGGCCTACGGATCTGAGAAGGCAAAATCACTTTTCCATGATATGATACAGCAGGCAGCCCACGAATTCGGTTTTGAAGCAGACGATGCTCCTCTTATGATTGAAGCAATCCCAACTTCTTCCGATTGTATCGTACTGATAATTACAAAAGTGGATAATCCAGAAGAACTGGATGCACGTTTCTCTAAATTTGCCCCTTCGCTTTCAGAGAATACAAACAATAAGATGCAGAATGTTCTCGACAAATTGGAGGGAGCAGAACATTTTCTCGATTTACTCGATAAAGTGAAAGAAGCCGTCGCCAAACAACCTGAATCAATGGATACAGAGGAAACGGAAAACGCTTCCGTGAAATCTCCTGAAGTTCGTCTATTTATATTTGATTCTCTGGATAGTGTGATCCATGCGTCACATTTGCTTGCAGGTATGTACTATGGGGCTAATTCCTTATATAAAGATGCAAAAGATGATGTATATATTCTCGTACTCTCACAATCAGAACATACTCTCAATGATTTTAATCGAGTTTGTAACATGCTTACTGAATATGCATCTTTGGAAAAAGCGGACGGCGCTACTTTAGCATATCTGGAAGAACATTGTGAATTGATCGTTTCAAAAGACGCTGTACAAAAATTGGCGTCCATTTAATTACTATGCAAAATAAAAAAGGGTGTGGAAAATTGTCAGATGACTCTTCTCCACACCTTTTTTATGAATTTTCTTATGCATTAGCTGCTAAAAATGCATTGATTTTTTCTAATAATAAATCTCCATCAAGTCCGTGTACGATTGCTGCTTCTGTTAATGTCTCAGCCTGAGATGCCGGACATCCAAGGCAATGCATACCTGCTTCCATAAGAATTGGTGCTACTTCTGGATGTTCAGAAATTATTTGTCCAATTGTCATGTCTTTTGTAATTACTGCTGCCATTGTGACGCCTCCTTTTATTGTATTTAACGTTCTATATTTTTTACATTAGCGGTTCTAATTATAATACCTTTTAAAAAAATTATCAATACATGCTAAAAATTATTTTTTTATCCCCATCCCTAATTGTATATACATCTTTGTTTAATTTTTGACTATTAAAAAGTCAAGGTTATTTTCTGTTTTTTTCGACATACACTTAATTTCATGATTAGTTCACAAAACATCCGTTCTTTTTATCCCCAAAATTTATCCCCACATTTTATCCCAAATATTGTGGATAATGTGGATAACTCTGTGTAAAACTCATTTTTCCACATATTTCTACATGTATAACATGTGGATAAGTTTATTTTTGGTGTTGAATACTAAAAATACAATTTTGGACAAAAAAATACAACCTTCAACAAAAAGCCAAACTTTTGTGCAATTTGTATATTACTGAAATTGTCAATAGCTTCTCTAGGAATTTTTTCTAAAATTCTTGTCTGCACATATTGACAAAGCTTTCTTTTTTTTATAATATAGTTTTAGTAATTGTTATTATTATTAGAATGAAGGGAGGACCCTATGCCAGCAATTAAATATAGCCGACAAAGAGAGTCCATCAAAAGGTATCTCGCATCAACCAGGGAGCATCCTACTGCTGATACTGTTTATACCGAAGTAAAAAAAGATTTCCCTAATATTAGTTTAGGAACTGTTTACCGAAACCTTAATCTTTTAACAGAACTTGGAGAGGCAATTAAAATTTCAACACCGGATGGTGGAGACCGTTTCGACGGGATTACCGAACCACATTGTCACTTCTTTTGCAAAGAATGTGGATCTGTACTGGACATTGATATGCCGGAAAGCAGTTTTATTAACGAAATGGCTGAAAAAAATTTTGATGGACAGATTGATAGCCACAGCATCATGTTTTTTGGAAAATGTGAAAAATGTTCAAAGAAGTAAAATAATAGTTGACATTTAAATCAAATTGTGGTAAATTAAAATCAGTAATTGTTACTGATTTTGTTAAATAAAAAATTCAAATAAGAAAAGGAGATTTTATCATGAAAAAATTTGTATGTACAGTATGCGGATATGTTTACGAAGGAGAAGCTGCACCAGCTGAATGTCCACAGTGCCACGTTGGAGCTGATAAATTCAAAGAAATGGTAGGCGAAAGAACTTGGGCTGCAGAACACGTTGTAGGTGTTGCTCAGGGTGTAAGTGAAGACATCATCGCTGATTTAAGAGCTAACTTTGAAGGTGAATGCTCAGAAGTAGGTATGTACCTTGCAATGGCAAGAGTTGCTCATAGAGAAGGATACCCAGAGATCGGTTTATACTGGGAAAAAGCTGCTTACGAAGAAGCTGAACACGCTGCTAAATTCGCTGAATTATTAGGTGAAGTTGTAACAGATAGCACAAAGAAAAACCTTGAAATGAGAGTAGAAGCTGAAAACGGTGCAACAGCAGGTAAATTCGACCTTGCAAAACGTGCAAAAGCTGCTAACCTTGACGCTATTCACGATACAGTTCATGAAATGGCTAGAGACGAAGCTCGCCACGGAAAAGCATTCGAAGGACTTCTTCAGAGATACTTCGGCTAAGCTACAAGCCAAGCAAAAGAGTGATAATAACGCCCTGCAAGTTTACTTGTAAGGGCGTTTATTATTGCTCTTTTATTCGGCGACAGCCGACATGAAATAGCCCGTTAGGGCTATGAATGGCTTGGCGTAACTTAGCAGTTTTCGAGCTGGCGAAGAACTGTCGCTTGCAGAACAAGCCTGCATTCACATCATCAATATTTACTCATATATTTTTCTGCATCTTCTTTTGATATTGAAAATTTTTCCACTATTTTTTCGCAAATTATCGTTTTAATATTTTTTCTTTTATAATTTCTCCATCTTCCTCGGAAAAATAAGGCAGATTCTGCACACGATTTTTCGCTGATGCCAAAAGATATATCTCGCCCTTTTGTATTTTCATACATTTCGCCAACGGATTTTGCTTTAATTCTACATACTGAATTTTTTTATAAGAAACAAAACAATATCTTTTCACAAAAAATCCACTGACACTCATTATATACTCTTCCCCAAAAGTACTTCCAGCAGTTATATAGTACAACACCAACAGCATCAAACACCATAAACTGAATAATCCACTTCCGACTGCAATCCAAATTTTATATTCAGAAGAATAAGCCAAAGCTATTATTGTTCCGGTTCCAATGAATAACATATACATCGCGATCGGACATAGCCAAGCACTCCACGTCTTCATCGTCTGCCTATGGTACTCCATTTGGATTGTCTCTTCCAATTCCGGAAGAAATTCTTTCATTCTTATATGCATCACATCTTTTTTACAATATGGGAATAGAAATGCCTCTGCTTCCGCTTCATCATCGCCCATACCAATATTAATAATCTCTGCCATATATCGACCGGCTATTCTTGCTGTCAAAGATTGGCGCAAAATTAAACCGTTAATTTTTTCAACCGGAATCGTATAGTTTACTTTTTTAAACAATCCGTAACGAATATATAGCTTATCTCCTCTTCGAGCAATCTTAAATCCATAATATCGGACAAATCCTTTCAAAATATCTCGAATCGCAGTCATACACATAATTACTGCCAATACAAAACTTAGTATCATTCCCAAAATGCTTTCGCCGATGCTGAGTTTTTCTATCGCCATCGATATCATTCCGACTACACCGACCAAAGTTCCGATTGCAACCAGCACAGAGAAAATATTGATAGATAGAAATCCATGCGCAAGAATGTCTCCAAACTCCGCTTCATAGTTCCATAATTCCTCTCCACTTTCCTCTTCCTGCGTTACTGTTTCCCCTTTGCTTTGCCGCATCAGTTTCATCAAATAACTGCGAAATTGTTCTGCATCGGCTTTTTTCAATACAATTTTCACATCTGTTTGTTCTGCCGTTGACAAACTATTCGTATCCAGCTTTACCTTGCAAGTCCCCATCAGCATCTCAAACAGATTCTGTTCTGTATTTACATTGGAAATATTTTTAATACCGATCGTATTTTTCTTCTTGTTGATCGTGTTCTTCTCTATCACAATACTATTGTCACAAATAGAGATATAGGTTTTCGCCCATATCACCAACTGATACAGACAAGTCAGAACAAGAATACCAAACACGATTCCTCCTCCGATCAAAGCTGTCATATTCACATCTTCTGTTGTACCATTTTCCAAAAATCCGATCACTTCATCTACATTTGTCAGGCAGAGAACAAAAATCACACCCGACATTGCTCCCAACTGTTCCAAAACAACAGAAATGTGATTGCGAAATCGAATATTATGCTCCATCTTCTTTCCTCTGCTCTTTCACAATCTCGTTAATACGCTGTCTCAAGCTTTCTGCAATCTGCTCTGCCTTTTCTTCATCAAGAAAACGCAGTGTCACATCACCGCCTGCCGTTGTTACGGTCACTTTTGCCACATGAAACATCTGATCGATCGGACCTTTTGCCATCTCAAGCTTATGAAGACGCTCGATCGGAACAATATTTCTCTTCACAAAAAGATATCCTTCTTTGATATCGATACATTCCTCATTGATACTGTAGCGATATCTGTGATAACGAAAATAAGGTTCGATCACCATAGCAGCAACTGCATATGCAGCTAATATGAGGGAAATGATTTTTCCTATTTGAATGTCTTTCGGAATCAACCAATAATAATTTACTACACCAATTATAATAAGAAAAATCACATCTCCAATGATTTCTGCCGTATACATACACCCAAGCGCTCTCTTTGAAAGTCTCTCGTATTTCATATTCCCCTCCTTTAGCATGTTAAAGTATTAGATAGAAAAATCTTATCATACGACCTTCCAAATTTCCAATCATTTATTCTTATTTTTTTCTAAAGAAAGAAAAAGAGTACTTCCCGCCATCGAACATAACATGCACCATCCCAAATTTCGAAACATATCCATATCTGTCCAATGCCATTCCTTTTTTACCAATATACGCATCATTTCTATTTTTTGTCGAAAAAGTTCGCCCCAGAACTCAAAATCTGACCAGGCAGTTGGGATATAATCATCCGAAAATCGAACGCCCATTTTTACAATTCCAAAAGCTAATACAATACCGACAATCACAAGACCGCACTTCCACACTTCACGCCAAACTGAAGTTTTCATCGTCCTAATAACTTGTCTTCCCCACCTGATAAATTGGTACAACAGCACCCACACCGGGAGAGAAAGTATAAAGCATCCGATTCCAATATAAAAATCACTTTCACTATACCAAGACGTCTCTCCCGGGAGCAGTCCTGCCAGCCTTTGTTTCACAAGCGACAATGGAACGCCTTTTGCTTTCACCCGAATATACGGATAACTTTCTCGCTCTGATTGAATCATACAGAGAGAGTCCTTCCGGTTCAGAACTCCGCGTACCTCATAAGGAACTTTATGAATCTGCTCTTCTTCTGTCTGCAAGATCCATATCGTTTCTCCTATAGGCTTTACCGTCCCGAAAAGTTGGTATGCCGTTTCTTTACTCAAAACACACCCCTTCCGATCATTTGCTGCAACAAAATTCCCTTGCAAAAGGCAATCTCCTGCCGCCAACTGCATATTTCCTGCTAGTTCTACCAATTCTGCCTCTGTTGTCCGGTTCAGATCACAATTTGAAAGCATACGCTTTTCTTCTATTCTATATAGTGCAATATCCTGTATTTCCTTTTTTTCTTTCTCCGAAGCATTTTCCCAAAAGTCTTCTAGTTCCTCCCTTGTGATAGTTTCATCTGTATAATAAAATCCAACCTGTCCTTCCAGTTCTGATAGATTATGATAACTCCCAAACGAAAGAATTCCCCATAGGAAAAGTAATACCCAAAACAGTATGCGACTCGTCCACATTTTTATTACTCTAGCCGTATGCGATCACCTGCCTCCACATTTTTATTAGACTCCGAAACGATAAGCGTATCCGCTCCGATTGCTCCTTCTACCGCCGCATAGTCTTCATCCTGATCCAACACAGTAACCGGTACTTTTATTGCGGTATACTGATCTCCCAAAATTCCTGTTCTAACTTCTGCCGCTAAAACATACGCCGCATTCTGTTCTTCTCGAAGCGCAGATAGTGGAACCAATGCTTCATAGCTTCCTGCCGTTTTTTCATGATAATTATAAGAAATTATTGTGTTTACTGAGTAATTTTTCGCTTCCTTCTGATTTGGTATTTTCCCATACCACATCATTTTCCCTTCTTTACTCATTCCAACCTTTTCTACCGGAATCTTTTGCTCTTCTGCTTCTCCCTGTATAAAAACAGTAACTTCACACCATTCTTTTATCAATCCCAAAGAAGCTTCTTCTATCTCTCCACATATTTCCTGTTGCCCGCTTTGTAATACAATCTGCTCTGTTCCGCTTGTAATTGCACCTTCCACAACTCCTACTGCTTCCAGCACTCCTACGTTTTGTGAAAAGACCACTCCGTCGCATGCTGCCCATGTTTCCAACTTCTCCAACTGTTCTTTTTGACTTTCTAACGTAAGTTCCAACCCTTCCCGCTGTAAAGCTGCAAGTTGCTTTTGATATCGTTTCTCCTCTTGTACGCTTTGTTTCGCCTTATTTATGCTTTCCTGATTCGACATTTCCGAATCTTCTTGATTCACCGAAACAGAATCTTCGATTTTCTTCGCCTCATATTTCGCTGTCAATTTCTGTTGTTTCAATTCCAACTCCGCTTGTCTTACTTCTCGTTTCTGTTCTCGAATCGATTGATTTAGGTATTCCAAGTCAAGCTGCACGACCGCATCTCCCTTTTTGACAAAATCACCTGCTTCCAATAACACCTTAGCGACTTTTTGTCCCTCCGGCAATGACTGAAAACTTTTTTCTGAAGATTGAACTCTCCCTGTTCCCGTCACCTTTCTCACTAGACTTCCACTTCGGATCCGTTCTGTTTTCACCTTCGCCGTTGTCAGAAGCGATGCCTGCCACGCAAAATAGGTGCAAGCTGCCATTCCGATAAAAAAGAAAATCATTGCTTTTAAAATTTTTCTATTCTTCATAACATCCCCCTCTATTCTTTTAGCCCAGACGCCTCAATTCCTTGCTGCAAATAATCCCGTCCCCACAAGAAAATGAGAACTGCCGGAATCATCATCACAATCGACGCTGCAAAGGAGCTGCTCAATTGATCGGTTGTAATGTTAGGCAGATACAAAGATAAGGGAAACTTTGCCTTTGTCTTCAAAAATGTCATCGGCGCCTCTATCGCATTCCAATATTCCAAAAAACATAAAATTACCGAAGACATCATACCCGGCATTCCTAACGGCATTCCTAGTTTTATAAAAATCTGCAATTCGCTTGCGCCGTCCACTCTTGCTGCATTCTCTTTCTTGTACTGGAAATACTCGGAATCCTCTGCCTCTATCTAGTCAGTAGATTCCTTGTAAAACGAGCGATCAAACCGGTTGAAATCTATCAGAAGAAACAAAATGAATTCATCGCCTCCGCTTCTCATGAACTACGCTCCCCTCTCGCCGTCATTCAGACAAGCGCTGCAACCATCAAAACCATGCCGGAGCAGACAGAAAACATGGCAGATTTGATTGAACGTGAATGTATCCGCTCCGGAAATCTGATTAAAAATCTTCTTCTTTTATCTAAGCCTGATGAAAGCGTCCTTGCCCCTTCTTCTCTTGAAGAGGTAGAACTGGACGCTGTGCTACTGCAATTATTGGAAAACTATGAAATTCTGTGTCATACGAAAGGAATTCGTTTAGCTTTAAAACTTCCGAGCGAATTTCTTCCTACTATCAAAGGAAATGCTGCCTGGATCTATCAGATTTTAAGTATTTTTCTTGATAATGCCATCGCCTATGGATGCACAGAAGAGGAGTCGCCGCTTATTACAATGGAAGCATATGCCGACACAAGAAATGTATCTGTTTCCATCTCAGATCACGGTATGGGAATTCCAGATCATGTCAAACCTCATATTTTCGACCGTTTTTATAAAGCAGATGCTTCACGAAATGATAAAGAACATGCCGGATTGGGACTTAGCATTGCAAAAATGCTGGCAGATCGGATGGGGTTGGAAATCAAGGTCAATGACACGCCGGGAGGAGGCGTTACTTTCGAATTGGAATTTGATGTATATTAAAAATATGAGGTAGTTTTACAAACTACCTCACTTTCTTATATCGCTTTTTTCGTTCTTGGAATTGCTCCAATTTTTAAAAGAGCAGGTCTTGCTGCATTATAGACGAATCCAACTAATACCACCGAAACAATTGCATTTACAAGTGTTGTTACCGCACTTAATTTTGCCAACACTTCGGCTGCTGTCTGTGGCTGTCCCAAAATAAACATCTTATAAAAGTATCCTACAACCGGATCTGCGATTACATTAAATCCTAATCCGGCTACAGATGCGATCACACTCCATTTTAAAACGTACTTTTTATCTGTACTTTCATTAATCTTCGCAATCTTATGTGCAACTAAGCCGACAATCAATCCGATACAAAATTTTAAAAGAAACGTTTTTGGCACCACCGTAATGTAAACTGGATCCATAATATCTGCAATCGACATTCCAACTGCACCCGCAAGTCCTCCATATACACCTCCAAGCATCAAAGCTGCCAACACACACACTGCGTTCCCAATATGAAGCGAACTTGCATCTCCACCTGGAAGCGGGATTTTAATCTGTAGAAATGTGAATGCTACATAACAGAGCGCTGCCATAAGCGCTGTTTCTGTCAATTTTACTAAAGTTTCATTTTTTGTTTTCATAACTCTCTTCCTTTCTTAGTGTTTGTTTCGAACTTTTATGTAAAATCATCATAACACCATTCTGGAATTAGGAAAACTTCCAATTTCATCATTTTTAACCATGCCAGTTTTGTATTGAAACTTTTATTTTTGATTAGCAGGTTCAATCGCAATCGTTTTTCCTTTGATTTTTGCATTTTTCATGGCAGCTAACACATCTTTTGCATACTCTCTCGGAACTTCTACAAATGTATACTTATCAAACATATCAATTGTTCCGATCAACTTCCCTGGCATACCACTTTCTCCTGCAAGAGCTCCTACAATATCTCCCGGTCTTGCTTTTTGTTTCTTTCCAATATTGATAAAAAGACGTACCATTCCCGGTTCTTCTGCTCCGGTATCTCCAAAGTCGAAAGCGTCCTCTCCTTCATCTTCCTTTGTCATTCCTACATGCATTTTCAAAAATGCAGCCGCAATGTCCATAGCTGTGTAATCCGAATGGTTGACTTTGTTTTCAATAGCCTCGATCATAGCTGTCAAATCTTCATTTTCAATCATTCGATCTACTTCATCTAAAATATTTTCGATCTTCGTATTTGCCACATCATCAAGTGACGGAACCTTTTGTGCATAAATCTTTGTTTTACAATATCGCTGGATTTCCTTTAATTTGTATACTTCTTTTCCGGATACAAAAGAAAATGAACGTCCGATTCTTCCGGCACGTCCGGTTCTTCCGATACGGTGTACATAATACTCATCATCTTGTGGCAAATCATAATTGAATACCGCTTCCACTTCATCTACATCAATTCCTCTAGCTGCTACATCTGTAGCCACAAGAATCTCTGTTTTTCCGCTTCGAAATCCTTGCATGACTCGATCTCTTTGCTCTTGTTTCATGTCTCCATGAAGTCCTGCTGCAAAATATCCTCTTCCCAAAAGCGCATTCACTAGAAGATCTACCTGTTTCTTCGTATTACAGAATACAACAGAAAGCTTTGGATTATAAATGTCTAACAAACGGCTCAATACTTCTTCTTTATTTTTAGGTTTTACTTCATAATAAAACTGCTCGATATTCGGAACTGTAAGTTCTTTTTGGGTTACTTTTATCACTTCTGCATTTCTTTGATATTTTTTTGTAATATCCATAATTGGTTTTGGCATTGTTGCAGAAAAAAGTACCGTCTGCCGTTCTTCTGGAACTCCTTCCAAAATAGTCTCGATGTCTTCCCGAAATCCCATATTCAGCATTTCATCAGCTTCATCAAGGACAACTGTATGAAGATGTTCCATTTTCGCAGTTTTTCTTCTCATGTGATCCATGACACGCCCCGGTGTTCCAATCACAATCTGCGTTCCGCTCTTCAAAGAACGAATCTGTTTTACAATTTCCTGTCCTCCATAGATTGGAACCACTTTGATTCCATGCATATATTTCGCTAATGCTCGAATCTCTTCCGCTACCTGAATCGCAAGTTCTCTTGTTGGGCAAAGAACAATTCCTTGCAATTTTTTATTTTTGGGATCGATTTTTTGTAATAACGGAATTCCAAATGCAGCCGTTTTTCCAGTTCCCGTCTGCGCTTGTCCGATTAAATCTTTTCCTTCCATCATGGCCGGAATTGCTTTTGCCTGAATCGGCGACGGCTCTTCAAACCCCATATGCTTTACTGCTTTTTGTATTTCCGGACATATCCCCAAGTTTTCAAAATTTATCATTTCCATATATTATAAATTCCTTTCAATCAAAAATACCCTCTACCTGTCACCAAGTAAAGGGTATATACAAAGTTAACTTATTTATAATAGCAGATAGACATTCAATTGTCAATTTTCTTCCTCTCTTTTTAAAAAAATAATAAATGGTACTTGCTTTTTCCGCACATTAGTAGTAGTATTTGAATATAGTTAATATAGTTTTAAAAACTACATGTAGAAATGTTATTCTTTGGAGGCTAGATTATGTCAGCAAAAGTTATGAAATTAAAAGACCCCGGAAGTGCAATCACACATTTTATCGCAGCTGTAGCGGCTATCATTGCCGCAGCGCCGCTTCTTATAAAAGCAGCTCAAAAAGCAGATAAGATTTATCTGATTTCTTTTGCAGTTTATATTGCAAGCTTAATCCTGCTTTATAGTGCAAGCACAATTTATCATTCTCTTGATATTTCCGAAAAAATTAACAAGAGACTCAAAAAATTTGATCACATGATGATTTCTGTTCTGATTGCTGGAAGCTACACGCCAGTATGTCTCCTTGTTTTAAAAGGTCGTGTGGGATATACACTTCTGGCAATTGTATGGAGCATAGCTATCATCGGAATTTTAATCAAAGCATTTTGGATCTACTGTCCAAAATGGTTTTCTTCCATCTTATATATTGCCACGGGCTGGACTTGTGTACTTGCTTTTCCAACTATATATGCCAAACTTTCTACCCCTGCATTTATTTGGCTGCTTGTAGGCGGAATCATCTACACTATAGGCGGTATCATTTATGGTTTAAAATTAAATATATTTAATAGCAAACACAAATATTTTGGAAGTCATGAAATCTTTCATTTATTTGTCATGGCCGGAAGCGCATGCCACTTCGTAGTGATGTATGTATATTTATTAGGTTAATAAAATTCTTGAAGGGGACAGGGGATTCTGCAAAAAGGGACAGGTTAAAACTTAATTGGGGACGTAGTAAACCTTCAAAATACTACGTCCCCAATTAAATTATTCTCCTAAATATTCCAATGGATTAATCGGTTCTCCATTTTTTCTCATTTCAAAATACAAATTACATCCTTCTGCACTATAATATTTTGTTGGTTCACTCAAGTATCCGAGTACTGTTTTTGTTTCCACGTAATCCCCTACTTTTACCGGCACTTCTTTTAACTGGCCGTATATAGCCTCAAAACCATTTCCAAGATCTACCGTTACCGTTGTTCCTGTCTGTGCTGTTACATCAATAGATTTTACAAGTCCTTTTGCAACTGATAAGACTTGATCTCCTACTGCACCGGAAATCACAAGCGCCGGATTATATTTGTACTGATCTAACGTTTTAAAATATACTGTTTTGTCCATACTGTAATTTAAAATAACTTCTCCTTCTACAGGCCAAAGAATCAGTTTGTCTTCATTAAAATTAAGCTGTGGTTGAAACGATAATTTTCCGGTTCCTGAAGACGTATCATTTTGAATCGGCTGCTCGGCAACCGGATTTTCTTCTGTTACTTTCACTTCTTCATCAATCGGTGTTTTGGGTTCATTAATCACCATATCCTGCTCGACACTTGTATTTTGGGTTTTTTCCTTTGTATTCTCTTCTTCCAACTGCGCCAGTTCATTCTTCGCATCATCTTTATACCGATTGAATGTATATGTTCCTACCATAACAATGGCTCCGACGAAACAGATGACTAAAGCTGCAGCAATGCTCTTCTTTTTATTAGAAGATTCTAAATTGTTTTTCATTTTCATCACCTCTGACTTTATTTTTGCCAGAAAGCAATCACATTATTCGATATTTCATGAAAAGTACTTATTCCATATTTAACAAAATTTCTGCTACCTGCTTTTGTTCTGTTCCTTCATAAAAATATGCTAAGATTTCTTTGTATTTTTTCCCCTCCTTCGCCATACTATTTGCAGTATATTGGCTCATTCCGACACCATGTCCAACTCCTTTTGTTGTGATTTTAAGTTGATCTTCCTGATCATGAAGCGTGAAACAACCTGACGGCAGATTTAATGCTTCCCGGAATTTTTCACCGGAATACACATTCTCGCCTATTCGAATCTTGATCACATATCCGGAAGTATCTGTCTTTATAACTTCAAAATCTTTCCCGTTAAATGATTGTTCGCTTTCTTTTCTTTCTACCGCCAGCAAAAACGGACTACAGTATTCTTTTACCTCTGCATATGTAAGCGTTAATGTCTGAAGCTGATATTCTGATTCCACATCTTTGGGACACTCCTTCTTTTTTAGATAAGGGTAGGAATCATTTCCAAAGACTTCTGTTCCTTCCCTCGTACTTCCATTACTCAAACGATGAAATGGCACAAATGCCGGTTTCCCCTCATACAGTAGAATCTGATCTTTTGTTTCTTCTGCCACCTTCTCCAATCGTTTTCTGATTTTTTTTACTTCTTTCCTTCCCCATACTTTTTCCATCTCACGATATGTCATATATTCTCCAGAAAGTAATGCATCTTTTTTTTCCGAAATTTCACGATAGATGTTTGTCCGAGTTAAAACAGCTTGTGCTTTTAACGTTTCCACTTCATAGGATACATCAATTTCCTTTGCCAACCTTCCGATTAAGTACTCTTCCCAGGGAACTTTTTTCTCTACGTTTCCCACTTTTACTTTCACTTGTCTCAATGTACCATTCCCCATATAAGGGCCATTGATCAACACGGTTATAATATAAGGAATCAATAGTAATACTACTACTGCCAATATAATCTTCCGAAAGCTTTTTTTCATAATTACTCCCCCCACTTTCATATGGTACTGTAAAGTTTTACAGTCCTATTTTTATTAAAAACCTTTTATTTTCAAGGG
>URRQ01000026.1 GCA_900550235.1 uncultured Lachnospiraceae bacterium | reverse complement strand
ACAGGAAAACGTATCTCTATCAAAGATACTCGTGGAATCATTGATGCAATCTTAAATGGAGATATCTTAGATGCACCAACAAAGAAGATTCCATACTTCAACTTTGAAGTTCCGACAGAACTTCCAGGAGTAGATCCAGCAATCCTTGACCCACGTGATACATATGCAGATGCAGCAGAGTGGGATGAAAAAGCAAAAGATCTTGCTGGAAGATTTATTAAAAACTTCGCAAAATACGAAGGAAATGAGCATGGTAAAGCATTAGTTACAGCAGGACCACAGCTCTAAGATATAGGATCAGAATAGTATGTAAAAACCTGGGAAACGGCGAAAAGTCTGTTTCTCAGGTTTTTTGATTTTGCAGTTATTTTATTCCTTTGAAACTATGAAATCAAGATGCGTAATGGTATAATTATATGGAGGAGGCGAAGACATGGCAGAATACACTAAAATTGCACAGAATGTTATGAATGAAGTAAAAAAAGCAGTCATCGGAAAAGATGAATGTGTAAAGAGAGTAATGGCAGCAATTCTTGCTGGTGGACATATATTAATTGAAGATGTTCCGGGAGTTGGGAAAACAACGCTTGCTCTTGCATTCGCAAAAAGTATGGGGATGACTCAGAATCGTATACAATTTACACCGGATGTTCTTCCGGCTGATATTACGGGATTCTCTATGTATGATAAAAATAGGGGCGAATTTTATTATGAACAGGGAGCGGTCATGTGTAATCTCCTTTTAGCGGACGAGATTAACCGAACTTCTCCAAAGACACAATCAGCCCTGTTGGAAGTAATGGAGGAAGGGACTGTTACAGTAGACAAAGTTACGAGAGAAGTTCCTAAACCATTTGTAGTGATCGCTACGGAAAATCCGATTGGTTCATCAGGAACACAGATGTTACCGGAATCTCAGCTTGACCGTTTTTTCATTTGTATTACGATCGGATATCCGGATATGGAACGAGAGATTGAAATTGTAAAGGGAAATCAGGCAGGGAATCTCCTCGAAGAAGTACAGCCTGTCATTACTTCTGAGACACTTCTTCGTATTCAAAAAGAAGTGGAAGATATTTTTGTTCATGATGCGATTTACCGGTTTATGGGAGAGCTTGTGACAGAAACAAGGAATCATCCGATGATTGAGATGGGAATCAGTCCGCGAGGAATGATTGCACTTGCTAAAATGGTAAAAGCAATCGCATACTTGTCAGGAAGAGACTATTGTATTCCGTCAGATGTCAAAGATATATTTGAAAGTGTAGCTGGACATAGAATCCAGTTGAGTGCAAAAGCCAGAATCAATCATTTGAAAGTACGAGATTTGATTCAAGAGATCTTAGAAAAAGTAAAGGAACCGACACCAAAGCACAGATAGAATAGAGGGCGAGTATGAAAAAGCTGATATATGTTGTATTTATGATTGCTACCATATATTTGGGAATTATGTATGAATGGGAAGAAAGTGTTTGGCTTCTTTCAGCAGAAATCATATTTCCATTTCTTTGCTTTGGAATGGCGTGGAGTGCATCACGTAGAATGGAGTGGAATATCATCTTTCAGAAGGATACCGCAGAGCAGGGAGAGAGGATTCCGTTGAAAATTCGAACTTGGAATAAAGGCGGGATTCCTTCACTGGTGCAGGTTGCATGTTCCTATCGTTACGTATCCGGGAGTGAACGTAAAGATGTTCGAACAAGCGTCTATGTTCCGGCAAAAAAGAGAGAACAGATTGAGATGAACATTCCTGCAAAGCATTGTGGGAAAATAAGGGTGTCTGTCTCGAGCATACGAATCTTTGATTGCTGGGGATTGTTTTCTGTTAGAAAAAAGGATAAAAAGAACTATGAAATTACAATCATGCCAAAACCGTTTCCGATAAATCTTGTGGTAAGCAATCGAACAAGATGGTTTCCGGTTGATGGTGAATCTTATGCACAAGATCGAGGAGGAGATGATACTGCCGAAATATATGAAGTAAGAGAATATCAGGCAGGAGACCGTATGCAGAAGGTGCATTGGAAATTAAGTGCAAAAGAGGATGATCTGTATATCAAAGAGTTTAGTTATCCGTTAGGAGCTGCGGTAATTCTCATGTTGGAAGAAGGAACAAAAGAAGAGAGTATGGAGCAGTTTATGGAAGCGGTTGTTTCTGTTTCCACAGCATTACTTCAAGGGGAATGCCCACATTACATTATTTGGCAAAAAAAGAATGAAAAGGAATTGCAAAGGGTTTTGATTCGAGGGGAAGAAGAATTTCATGGATTTTTGTTGGAACTTTTGCAATTTGAAAAAGGTTGCTTGGAAAGAGATACCGAAGAATACTATCGTCATGAGTATAGAAGCGACACGTATTCTACATTGCTGAAAATTCGAACAGATTTAACACTGCAAGTGAATCAGGATGAAAATATGGATATGAAAAAAGAAGGACTGGAACAGTTTTTTGAACATACAGAGATTGTTGTGTAGGAGAACAGAATGAAAAATGAGAAATTAACGGAATTGATATATGGAAGTGTTTTTACATGTATTGCGGCATTGGCAATGCTTCTTTCTGTGTGCAATGCATTTTCGTTAACGTATGATGCAAAAATTGTGTTTCCGGTCATTGTACTTTTTTCACTTATATTGGGGAGTGTGGGATTACAAAAACGACGTCCATATATGCCTTTCGTACTCTGTCTGATCGGAGAACTGACTTTGTTGGGGATCGGAAGAAATCAATACTTGGAAAGTGTGGAGAATATATTCACCACCGCATTTCTTCAGCTTCGGACGTATTTTGTGGAAGGAAGATATGCGGAAATTGTAAGAGATGTAGATCAGACATGGGGATTATTGGGAATCGGACTTGTGTTTGTTTCTATTTCCATCTACACAATCGCATATTGTAAGAAAGTAAGATGGATGGTGTTGAGTTTGGCACTGGCTTTTTCCTTACCATTTCTTGCAGGAAATGTACTCAAGAAAGAGGCCGTTATTTTGCTTGCAATTGCATTTTTAGGGATTGTTTTGGTAAGAATGGGCGGCGCTGGAGGAAAGGAACGTTTACAGGCATCGGTTATTAGTATTGTTGTTGGAATCCTTGCTTTGAGTATTGGAGTTCCTTTGCTGGCGGAGCATCTTCGGTCAATGATCATGGATGCAGAATTGGTAGAGAAACGGATGGATGAATTTTGGAGTGGTGATATTCGGGATGTTTTTGGAAAACTGGGTGGTGACAAAGCGACCGGAGGCGTCAATGACGGAAGATTAGGCAATTATGATGAGTTGGAGAGAGACGATCGTGTGCATCTGAAAATATCTTCTCAGAGACAACCGAATCAAACCGTTTATATTCGCGGGTTTGTGGGAGGAGATTATACAGGACGTTCATGGAGACGTGGAGATGAGAAAAGATTTGAGACAGAAGCAGAAGAGTTCGATATTCAAAATATAAAGGCGAATCGGAAATATCAATACCATACGTATCCAAATCAGCAAGATATACCATCCCAATGGAAAAAAACAAATTCTGAGTATGAGAAAAAAGTTCAAAAAAAATATAGAAGAGTGCCGGATAAAATAGAAACTGCTTTTGAAGAAATCGTTCAAAATCAGATCATTCGCGAAGATCCGGAAAATGTAATATGGGAAGTTGCAGAACTTTTGAGAAGGGAAGCAGATTATACATGGAGCCCGGGGAAAACTCCGGCAGGAAAAGATTTTGCAGAGTATTTCTTTTTTGAGAATAAAAAGGGATACTGTACCCATTTTGCAACAACGGCGGTACTTTTATTCCGAATGAAAGGAATTCCGGCAAGATATGTGGCGGGCTATTCTGTGGAACCGGAAAAGTTCCGGGAACAAGAGGATGGAAAGTATTTGGCGGAAGCAACGGGAGAAGATGCACATGCATGGGCAGAAATCTATGTGTCTGGGAAAGGTTGGATTCCGGCAGAAACTACACCGGGATATGTGGAGTATAGTTATAAATCGGAAGAGACGAATCCGATAGAAAGCGATTGGAAAAACGATTGGGCAGATAATCGGGAAGAAGAGAATGGTACGGATACTCTAGCGCAGCAGGAGGAAAATCAGAAAGAAGTAGAACTGGAAAAGCAAGAAGAAACAGAGCAGGGAGAGCAAGCCGGCGAACAGAAAGCGGACAGCGTACAAGGACAAGATGCAAAACAAAAAACAAAGTCTTATGTTAGAGGGGGATTGTTGTTCGGAATAGAAATTCTATTACTTTTCATCATTGCAGGGATTCCTTTTTATGGTAAAAGAAAGAAAAGAAGACAGCAGGTTAAAAAGGGATATAGTGAGCGGACAAAAGAGATATTTTATCAAATTTATCATATTCTGATATCTGAAAAAGTGCTTGAAAAAGAAAGTGAACTGGACGATCGCTGTATAGAAAAATTAGGGGTTACATATCCTCAGATTGATCAAGAAACATGGAGTCAGATTTTTGAAATTGTATACCGAGCCAATTATGGAAAAAACGAAGTTACAAAAGAAGAATATTTATTAGTAAGAAGGATATTATTGCTACTTGAAAAAAGCAAGTAAATGTTCTATAATAAGTTTAGAAAACCTGAGATGTTCGATAATTCTGTTATTTTGAACCTACATTACTTTAAACGGGGTTCCTATATCTCTGTAATATGTCAAGCCCTCGGTCATGCAGGGGAAGGCAGAAAAGCAGATGCGGTTGCCCACCTAGCGGTTGCTAGGAGTCAAAATACGGAAAACGGCATTTTGGGCAGTACAAAAGATAAGGGCAGCCACTTATTTTAGTGGCTGCCGTTTTTATGTACAGCTTAGGGATATTTTCCATATCTTTTTCATAGGTATAGAAAAAGATATGGACAAGAGGGGAACAAATGCAGAAAAGAAAAAGAGAAAATGATAGATATCTATATGTAGGAATCTTTTTGAGTGCATTATTAGTGGTAGGTCTTCTTAGCCTTATGACAGGGATTGAGAAGAAAGAGCGTAAAATAGCAAAGCCAGATAGGCGAGCAGAAGAAAAGAAAGAAGAAAAAGAATACGATATTATCCGAGTGGTGCTAAAAACAAACGGATTCAAAGATGTGATACATAAAGAAGTCAGTATTTCTTCGAAAAGTGGTCTTGTACTTCGATTTGGAGCGGGAAAAAAGGAATGCAATCCAGAAGAGACTATCTTGATAAAAGCAGATGATCCGATGCTTCGGCAAGGGGGGCTTCATGTGAAATCAAAAAAAGAGGGTGATAAGATTAGAATTTCTTCGTTGAAGCGTGGATATGGTGTGCCGGAGTATCGTGGAAAATTAGAACTATATGCAGTCAAAGAAGGAATTGTTCTTGTAAATGAACTTCCTTTGGAAGAATATTTGTATGCGGTCGTGCCAAGTGAAATGCCGGCTTCTTATGGATTGGAAGCACTAAAAGCACAAGCTGTCTGCGCAAGAAGCTATGCAGTAAAACAGATGAAAAATTATGGATATCCGGATTATAATGCGCATGTGGACGACAGTGTTTCCTATCAGGTATACGGGAATTCCAAGGAACAGGAAAGTACGATTCAGGCAGTCAAGGAGACGACGGGGCAAAAAGTGTGGTATGATGGAAAAGTTGCTACAACATATTATTTTTCAACATCATGCGGAAAGACAACATCGGCAGAGGCATGGGGAAGTAAACCTTCTAAGGCAAACGCTTATCTACAATCGGTAGAACTGAAAGGAAAAGAAGGTGATTACGAAAAAAATTTTCCGTGGTATCAATGGAAAGCAAATGTATCTGAAAAGGTTCTGGAAAAACTGCTTTCTAAAAATGTGAATAAAAAATTAGGAAAACTAAAAGATCTGCGGGTTACAAAAAAAGGTTCGGGCGGTGTGGTTCTTGAGATAAAAGCGGTTGGGGAGCATGGAGAAGCCATCGTGAAGACCGAAAATAAAATACGTCGTGCCTTGGGAGGAAAAGGGTATACGATTGTACGAAAAGACGGGAAAAAAGTAAAAAGCAGTGAACTTCTTCCAAGTGCATTTTTTGATATAAAAAAAGAAAAAGATTGTTACATCATTGAAGGCGGAGGGTATGGTCATGGAATAGGCATGAGTCAAAATTGTGCGAATGAAATGGCAAAAGCTGGGAAAGACTATAAGGAAATATTACAGACGTTTTATCAAGGGATTGAAGTGAAAGAATAGATGTTACCAGAGTAAAGCATCAACTTGAACAATTGGAAAAATCATGGTATGATTTCATAAATTAACGGAGGGTGAACGTAAGATGAAAGAATTCATAAAGAAAGTCAGAAAGGGAATTGGGAAATTGCTGGAAGCAGATGCGAATGATCATACTGGCGCGTATGCTGCGATGTCAGCATTCTTTTTTGTACTTTCTTTGATCCCGATCATCTTGCTTTTGCTTACTTTAGTTCAATATACGCCACTTACAAAAATTGATGTGATGTCTGCCGTAGCGAATGTTGTACCGGAATCTATCACACCGGCTATTCTTGCGATTGTCAATCAAGTATACAATCAGTCAGCGGCAGTAATTCCAATTACGGTAATCGTGGCAATGTGGTCAGCCGGACGCGGTGTACTGGCCGTGACAGCAGGACTGAATTGTATATATAAAAGTCAGGAAACGCGTAACTATTTATATCTTCGAATTAGAGCTACCTTTTATACAGTATCATTTATTGTGGTCATTGTTGTAACCCTTGTAGTACTTGGCTTTGGTAACAGTATCAGTTTGTTTGTAGAAGAACATATTCCTATAGCTTCCCATGTTACCCAATTTTTGATCGAGATTCGAACGATTACCATTTTCCTCGGTTTGATTGTGTTCTCCTTATGCATTTACAAATTTCTTCCCAACCGAAAAGATCGATTGCTCGCACAGCTTCCGGGAGCTGTATTTACAGCGGTGGGCTGGCTGTTTACTTCTTTCTTTGTATCAAAGTATATGGAGATATTCAAAGGGTTTGAAGATATGTATGGAAGCTTAACAACCATTGTTTTGATTATGCTTTGGTTGTACTTTTCTATGTATATTATGTTACTTGGCGGGAAGGTAAATATGTATTTTCAAGAAAAAAGCAGAGAAGAATAGCTTGACATTCCATTTTCATGTGATAAAATAAGAAATAAGTTTTGAATAAAAAAGGCTGTGAATGTGTTCAGTAGAGACCCATTTTCTATCAGAGAGAGGAAATCACCGGCTGAAAGTTTCCTTAAGTTCAGATGGCAATCGAATTTCCCACAGGAGCTGCAGTTCCGAAGAATGAGAAAATCATATTGTGTAAGAACTGACGTATGTGCACGTTACGCAAACTTAAGTGTCTGCTTATGAAAGCAGGAATTAGGGTGGTACCGCGATTTAGCCTCGTCCCTTTGTGGGATGGGGCTTTTTTTATGGGATAGGAAATTCCTCCGGAATCCTATCCCATAAAAATACACTTCGTGTAAGAATGCGCAGCTCGCGGAGAAGAAATCATCGCTTCGCAACCGCTTGCGCGCGGAGAATGTGTATTGCACATTCTCGATTATAATCAAAATATATTTTTTAAAGGAGATAAAATCATGAAAGAAAAATTACAAAGCATCAAAGAAGAAGCTTTGGCACAGATTCAAGCTGCAGATGTGCCGGAAAAATTAAATGATGTACGTGTAAAGTATCTTGGAAAAAAAGGAGAACTTACAGCCGTATTAAAATCTATGAAGGACGTAGCGCCGGAAGACAGACCAAAAGTTGGTCAGATGGTGAACGAGACACGCGAAGAGATTGAAACTGCTCTGAATAGCGCAAAAACAGAGATGGAGAAAGCAATCCGTGAAGCAAAATTAAAAGAAGAAGTCATTGACGTAACACTTCCATCTAAGAAAAATACAGTAGGACATCGCCATCCAAATACCATTGCTTTGGAAGAAGTAGAGAGAATTTTCATTGGTATGGGATATGAAGTTGTGGAAGGTCCGGAAGTGGAATACGACGAGTATAACTTTGAAAAATTAAACATTCCTGCAGATCATCCGGCAAAAGATGAGCAGGATACATTCTATATCAACAAAGATATCGTGCTTCGTACACAGACATCACCGGTACAGGCTCGTGTGATGGAGCAGGGGAAACTTCCAATCCGTATGATTGCTCCGGGAAGAGTATTCCGTTCTGACGAAGTGGATGCAACACACTCACCATCCTTCCATCAGATCGAAGGTCTTGTAATTGATAAAAACATTTCTTTTGCTGACTTAAAAGGAACATTGGAAGTATTCGCAAAAGAATTATTCGGGCCGGAGACAAAGACAAAATTCAGACCACATCATTTCCCATTTACAGAGCCAAGCGCCGAAGTAGACGTCACATGCTTCAAATGTGGAGGAAAAGGATGCCGTTTCTGTAAAGGTTCCGGATGGATTGAGATTTTAGGATGTGGTATGGTTCATCCACATGTATTGGAAATGTGCGGAATCGACCCAAATGAATACAATGGTTTTGCATTTGGTGTAGGTTTGGAACGTATCGCGTTATTAAAATATGAAATTGACGATATGAGATTATTATATGAGAATGATATCCGTTTCTTAAAACAATTCTAATTTATGAAAAATGCAAAAAGGGACAGGGTAAAAGTTAATTAGGGACGTAGTAAAGTTGCAAAAGTGTACGTCCCCAAGAAAGGATAGAGAAAAATGAATACATCATTATCATGGATTAAAGCATATGTGCCGGACCTTGATGTTACAGCACAGGAATATACAGACGCAATGACACTTTCAGGAACGAAGGTAGAAGGCTATGAAGTATTGGATAAGGATTTGGAGAAAATCGTAATCGGTCAGATTGAGAAGATCGAGAAACACCCGGATGCGGATAAATTAGTTGTGTGTCAGGTAAATGTTGGAGCAGAAACAGTACAGATTGTGACAGGCGCTAAAAATGTATTTGAAGGTGCAAAAATTCCGGTCGTATTAGACGGTGGTCGCGTGGCAGGAAGCCATGACGGAAAAGTAGTTGAAGGCGGAATTAAAATCAAAAAAGGAAAACTTCGTGGAGTAGAAAGCTACGGTATGATGTGCTCAATCGAAGAACTTGGTTCTACAACAGAGATGTATCCGGAAGCGCCGGAAAATGGCATTTATATTTTCGGAGAGGATGCAGTTGTTGGAAGCAGTGCAATTGAAGCATTAGGAAGAAACGATGTAGTATTTGAATATGAAATCACATCTAACCGTGTAGATTGTTTCAGCGTTGTCGGAATTGCAAGAGAAGCAGCAGCTACATTCCGCAAAGAATTCCATCCACCAGTTGTGACAGAGACTGGAAATGACGAGGATGTCAACGATTACATCAAAGTGCGTGTAGAAAATACAGACCTTTGCCCACGTTACTGTGCAAGAGTTGTGAAGAATGTAAAAATCGGACCTTCACCGGTATGGATGCAGAGACGTCTTGCATCAGTTGGAATCCGTCCGATCAATAACCTTGTAGATATCACGAACTATGTGATGGAAGAATATGGACAGCCAATGCATGCCTACGATTTAGATACCATTGCCGGAAAAGAAATTGTTGTAAAGAATGCAGAAGCAGGAGAAAAATTCGTAACTCTTGATGGTCAGGAACGAGAAATGGATGAATCTGTACTGATGATCTGTGATGGAGAAAAAGCAGTTGGTATTGCCGGTATCATGGGTGGAGAAAACTCTATGATTACAGACGATGTGCATACGATGTTATTTGAAGCTGCTTGCTTTGACGGAACAAACATCCGTAAATCAAGCAAAAAAGTGGGACTTCGTACAGATGCTTCCGGTAAATTCGAAAAAGGTCTGGATCCAAACAATGCAAAAGCAGCGATGGACAGAGCTTGCCAGTTGATCGAAGAACTTGGAGCAGGCGAAGTGGTTGGCGGAACCGTAGATGTATACGGAAAAGTAAAAGAGCCGGTGCGTGTACCATTTGATGCAGAGCAGATCAACAGAATGCTCGGAACAGATATTTCTGAAGAAGAAATGCTTGGATACTTCAAGAAGATTGATCTGGATTATGATGCTGAGACAAAAGAAATCATCGCACCAACATTCAGACATGATTTATTCAGACTTGCTGACCTTGCAGAAGAAGTAGCAAGATTCTATGGATATGATAACATTCCGACAACACTTCCATGTGGAGAAGCTACAACAGGTAAGTTATCCTTCAAGCTTCGTGTAGAAGAAGTGGCAAGAAACATTGCGGAATTCTGTGGATTCAGTCAAGGTATGACATACTCTTTTGAAAGTCCAAAAGTATTTGATAAATTATTGATTCCGGCTGATTCTGAACTTCGCAGAACAGTAGAAATCATGAATCCGCTTGGAGAAGATTACAGTATTATGAGAACAACATCCTTGAATGGTATGTTGACTTCACTTGCTACAAACTACAATAGAAGAAATAAAGATGTTCGTCTCTACGAACTTGGAAATATCTATCTTCCAAAACAAGTTCCGGTAACTGAACTTCCGGAGGAACGTATGCAGTTTACACTTGGAATGTATGGAGAAGGAGATTTCTTCAGTATGAAAGGTGTGGTAGAAGAGTTCTTTGAGAAGATTGGTATGCACAAGAAAGAGACATACGATCCAAATGCAGGTAAGACATTCTTACACCCAGGACGTCAGGCAAACATCATCTATGATGGAAAAGTTGTAGGTTACCTTGGAGAAGTGCATCCGGAAGTTGCAGACACATATGGAATCGGAACAAGAGCATATGTTGCTGTAATCGATATGCCGGAAGTAGTAGAACTTGCTACATTTGATAGAAAATACGAAGGAATTGCAAAATATCCGGCAGTTACACGTGATATCAGTATGGTAGTTCCAAAAGAAATCTTAGTCGGACAGATTGAAGAAGTGATTGAGAAGAAGGGCGGAGCATACTTAGAAAGCTACAAGCTTTTCGACCTTTACGAAGGAGCACAGATTAAAGCAGGCTTCAAATCGGTTGCATACTCTATCGTATTCCGTGCAAAAGATAAGACTTTGGAAGAAGCTGATGTATCAGCAGCAATGAAGAAGATTCTCGGCGCACTCGAAGAAATGGGAATTGAATTAAGACAATAATAGAAGAGAAACAAAGCCATCAGCCTAACGGTTGGTGGCTTTGTGCTTGAATTTATCTCTTCAAAAGTTCATTCAGTTCATTGGCATTTTTTTTGGTAGCATAATAAGCGTAAAGATGTGTGGAAACTATTACGCAGAAAAATAATATGGTGTAGGTGCGGATAGTTGCAAAATTAAATGGATCCCATTTGCCGAAGTAGATGAAAGCAAGTAAAATAGAATAATCCAAAACTACTTCAGCAAAAAAGTGTGTAAGGTAATGATGAAAATTTATATTACAAAATAAAATAGCTACTAAGACTGTCAATACAATGTAGGCAGCAAATTGCACAAGACCGACAGAAAAACGATTTACTGGATCACTATACAAAATATTAATTAGGCAGACTGCCAAAGTACCGATTGAAAATGCAATACTCATAGAAGGAATATAGCTTATGATTCGTTTCATATTAGATTTCTCCTTTCAAATTTTTCTTTAGGGAAGGAATATATTTCCTTGATACAATTAGTTGTTCTCCATTTTTAAGTTCGGCAAGAATACGGTGGTTTGGATAAGGGTAAAAACATTTTAAATACGTAGTATTCAGAATGCAGGTTTTGCTGATCCGAAGCAAGGTTGTATTTTTTAAAAGATCTTCTAAGCTTGAAAGAGAAGAAAAAATTCGGTATACGTTTTCTCTATCATAGCAGAATGTTTTGTTGTCCACTGATTCAATATAAAAAATATCATTTGCAGGAAGGTGGAAACATTTTTCTTCTTTGTGTACATCTAAGAAGCAGTTACATTGTTGGATATAAGAAACAATGCACTGAGTTTGAGTGTCCATGTGAGGATAATAGACCTTTACTTCAGTTTCTTCAAGAGCTTCGTTTTTGTGTAAAGATATTTTCATGGGGAATCACCATCTTTCCGTAATTTTTATGTAGTAAAGTCACATCGATGTTTCTGCTTATATTTTATGAAAGTTAGGGAGTCATTGCAATAGTATGCTATGTGAAATGCCCTGAGAAGGATGCAAGAGGTGTGTTTTTTTGTGTGAAAGCATAAATAAATTTCTAGTCATTTGCATAGAACAATGTTATACTGTAACTTGAGCGGGAGGCATAGACAGATGAAGAAGAATCGTTACAGCGAATTGTTAGAAAAACCGGCAATGCAGAAACTTTTGCCGGATGTAAGGGGAAGAAAAGTATTAGAAATAGGATGCGGTATCGGAAGCAATTGTAAGGAATTTATAGAAAAGGGGGCGCTCCGTGTTCTTGGAATAGATAGTTCTATGCGAATTTTAGAGGTGGCGCGGAAAGAAAACCATCACAGAGATATAGAGTATTTGAATCTGGAGGCAGAAAAATTGCATGAGATTCATGAGAAGTTTGATGTAGTGTATAGTTCCCTTGTGTTTCAGTATATAGAAGATTTTGAGAAACTCGTAGTTGATATTTCGGATTTGCTGAAGCAGGATGGAATTCTTTTATTTTCGCAGGAACATCCGGTTATCACGGCTTCACCAGGAAAAAATCTAGGATGGAATTATGATGAAAAAGGGAAAGAAGTATCATATTCTTTTACAGATTATCATATTTCTGGAAGAAGAGGCTCTCATTGGTTCATTGATGATGTGATCAAATATCACAGAACGATGGGACAAATTGTGACGATTTTGGCAAAACATGGATTTCATATCGAAGTACTTCAAGAGACTTGTCCGAGACAAAGAGTTCTTGAAGAGTATCCGAGAATGAAGAGAGAATTGCTGAAACCAAGCTTTTTGGTTATGCGTGCAAGAAAAATGTAGGAAGGACTTATAGATAGATGAGAAAAGAAGATTTTTATTTTGATTTACCAGAGGAGCTGATCGCACAAGATCCTCTTGAGGATCGTTCAAGCTCCAGACTCCTTGTGTTAGATAAGGAGACAGGAAAGACAGAGCACCATGTGTTTAAAGAGATTGTAGATTATCTGGAAGAGGGAGACTGCCTTGTGTTAAATGATACGAAGGTACTTCCGGCAAGATTGATTGGTGCAAAAGTTGGAACTGATGCCAAGATTGAGGTTTTGCTATTAAAACGAAAAGAAAATGATGTGTGGGAGACACTTGTAAAACCAGGAAAAAAAGCAAAGCCAGGGACAAAGATCAGCTTCGGAGATGGTTTGTTAATTGGAGAAGTCATTGATGTCGTGGAGGAGGGAAACCGCCTCATTAAGTTCCAGTACAATGGAATTTTTGAAGAAGTGCTGGATCAGTTGGGAGAGATGCCGCTTCCTCCATATATAACCCACCACTTAGAGGATAAGAATCGATATCAGACAGTGTATGCGACACATACAGGTTCTGCAGCAGCGCCGACAGCAGGGCTTCATTTCACGCCGGAATTATTGCAGCAGATTGAAGAAAAGGGTGTAAAGATTGCACGTGTAACATTGCATGTAGGGCTTGGAACATTCCGTCCGGTGAAAGTGGAAAATATTCTAGAACATCATATGCATTCTGAATTCTATCAGATTGAAGAAGAAGCTGCACAGACGATCAATGAAGCGAAAGATAGCGGTCACCGTGTCATTTGTGTGGGAACGACAAGCTGTCGAACCATCGAATCAGCAGCGGAGAATGGAAGACTTCGTGCCACAAGCGGATGGACAGATATTTTCATCTATCCGGGATATGAATTTAAGATTTTAGATTGTTTGATTACGAATTTCCATCTTCCGGAATCTACCTTGATCATGCTTGTTTCAGCTCTTGCCGGAAGAGAGCATGTACTGGATGCATATGCAGAAGCTGTGAAGGAGAGATATCGTTTCTTTAGTTTTGGGGATGCGATGTTTATAAAATAATGAAGCAACAAGAATTTAAAATTGAGATTGTAGAGAATCAAGTACACATCCTCCGCTGTTTTACAATGGGCGGAGGTGTTGTTATTCCAAGAGAAATTGACGGGTATCCGGTGACTGAGATTGCTCCGTATGCATTTTCGGCACATAGTGAAGACAAAGATCCCAATGCAGTTTGCGGTGCAATGCTTACCGAGATTGTGTTACCAGACACATTGAAACGAATCGGGCGTTATGCATTTTATGGTTGTGAGAATCTGGAGAAGATTTCTTTTTACAGTCATATCAAGGACATTGGGGCAGGTGCGTTTACCGGATGTCATAAGGTACGCAATTTGGATGTGACGATTGTGGAAGGGAAACGTTCTTGTCTACGAGAACTTTTAATGGAACTTCGAGAGGAACAATCAGTTTGTTACCATAGTGAAAAAGGCGAGGCAAGGTTAATATTCCCAGAATTTTTTGAAGAGGCTGTGGAAAACACGCCGGCAAGGATTTTGGAAACCCATACGCACGGAAGTGGAATTTTGTATCGGAATTGCTTTGTACAGACGGATCTTCAATTTGGTCTCTACGATAATCGGTTTCCTTGGGCAAAAGAGAATGAACAGTTGGCGACGGTTTTTCGCATCGCATTTGGACGTCTTCTTAATCCGCTGGAATTGAGCCTGGAAGCAGAAGAAAAATACAGAAGTTTCCTGCAGGAACAGTGGAAAGAGGCGGGAGTATGGGCAGCAGAGCAGGAGGAGCCGTGCTATTTGCACTACCTTGCAGAAAAAGTTGCGGCAATAAGAGAAGAAGTGGAGTATCTAATTGTAGAAGCAGGAAAGAAAAATAGGATTGAAACAGTAAGTTATCTTATGAATTATCAACATGAGCGCTATCCGGAGCGAGTAAAAAAGGTCGATAAGTTTGAATTATAAGAGAAAAGATATAATGCAGATATGAAGACCAGCAATTATGAACACTTCGAAATTCGCGATGAGATCAACCTTATAGCAAGAAAAGATATAAAAGGCAGGTGAGGAATTTGAAAAGAGAAGCAAATCCGATACAACGACAGCAGGAGCGGGAATTAGAAAAAATAGAGATCTGCACAGAGATATGGAAGGGAGCCAAAGAAGAACTATATCTTTCCATGCGCTTTTTTGATGTGATTTTAAATCGAATGGATTGTGTGCAGAACCCACATATGCGAGGTGTGGGAACAGATGGTCTTGCAGTTTATTATGAAACGGACGCGGTGCTTTCGATGTATAAAAGCAATCGAGTGCTTGTGAATCGTACGTATCTGCATATGGTGTTTCATTGCTTGCTTTTGCATTTTCAGATTCCTCCAAGTATATTAGACACGGAGGGCGAAGCATATTGGAATCTTGCATGCGATATCATTGTGGAATCTATGCTGGATTGCCTGAATTACAGAAGTGTGAGGAAGTATGTGCCGCCACAGCGTAAAAATCTATATCATAGATTGAAAGAAAAATATCCGGTATTGACGGTGAAGAATGTATATTTTAGTTTGCGGGAGATGGAACTTTCAGAGGAAATGTTCCGCAAACTGGAGTTGGAGTTTTATGCGGACAACCATAGTCTTTGGAAAGAAGACGTCTCTCCGAAAAATGCCATGGAGAGGGAACGCCAATGGAAGAATGACAGAGAAAAACTGCAGACGGAGATGGAGACATTTGGGAAAGAACCTTCCGAACATGCACAATCTGTATTAGAGCAGGTAAAGGTGGAAAACAGGGAACGGTATGATTACCGGAAATTTTTACGAAAATTTGCAGTGTTGAAAGAGGAAATAAAGGTAGACATGGATACCTTTGATTATATATTTTACCATTATGGGATGGAGCATTACGGAAATATGCCACTCATCGAACCACAGGAGACGAAGGAAGTACATAAGGTAGAGGACTTTGTGATTGCCATTGACACATCCATGTCCTGCAAGGGAGAGCTTGTGAAAAAGTTCCTGGAGGAAACGTATAGTGTGTTATCAGAGTCAGAGAGCTTTTTCCGTAAGGTGCATGTGCATATCATTCAATGTGATGATAAAGTGCAGTCAGACGAGTTGGTAACGAATGAAGATGAGATGAGACGTTATATGGAACAGTTTGAAATCAAAGGACATGGGGGCACGGATTTTCGTCCGGTGTTTGCTCATGTAAATGAATTGCTGCGGCAAAAAGAGTTTCATCGATTAAAGGGTCTTCTCTATTTTACAGACGGATATGGGATTTATCCGGCAAAGCGTCCTCTTTATGAGACGGCGTTTGTATTTATGAAGGAAGATTACCAAGATGTAGACGTTCCGGTTTGGGCGATGAAATTGATTTTGGAACCGGATGATTTGGAAGATTTAGATAGAAAGGCGGAGATAACATGGACATAAAACGTGCAAAACAAGAGATCAAAGATGCGGCAGAAGCTTATTTCCTGAAGAATGAATTTGGAGAATATGTGATTCCGTCTGTGCGACAGAGACCGATTTTTCTTATCGGAGCGCCGGGAATTGGAAAGACGCAGATCATGGAGCAAGTAGCAAAAGAATGTGGATTGGGACTTGTTTCCTATACCATCACGCATCATACAAGGCAAAGTGCGATCGGTCTTCCTTATATCTCGAAAAATGAATATGACGGAACGGAGTATGAAGTGACAGAGTATACCATGAGCGAGATTGTGGCATCGGTTTATGAGAAAATGAAGAAAACAGGACTTAGGGAAGGAATTTTGTTTATCGATGAAATTAACTGCGTATCCGAGACATTAGCGCCGGCGATGTTACAGTTTTTACAATGTAAGAGTTTTGGAAATCATCAGATTCCGAAAGGCTGGATGATCGTGGCGGCAGGAAATCCGCCGGAGTATAACAAGTCAGTTCGAGAATTTGATGTTGTAACGATGGATCGTGTGAAAAAGATTGAAGTAGAGCCGGAGTTTACAGTATGGAAAGAATATGCATACAAAGAAAATGTCCATGGGGCAGTGATTTCATATCTTAGTACAAAACCCGCATACTTCTATCAGATGGAAATGACTGTTGACGGAATGCGTTTTGCCACACCACGAGGTTGGGAAGATTTGTCAAAAATGCTTCAAGTATATGAAAAACTCGGAAAAGCTGTAGATCGTGAGGTTGTGGAGCAGTATATTCAGTATCCGAAGATTGCGAAGGATTTTGCAAATTATTTGGAACTTTACTACAAATATCGAACGGATTATCAGATTGATGCTGTGTTAAGTGGAACAATGGATGAGATATTGTTGAAAAAAATCCGACATGCTTCTTTCGATGAGAGGTTGAGTGTAGTAAGTTTGATTTTATCCAAATTAACGGAGAATTTCCGCACAGTATATCGTTTGGAGACGCAGACAAAGATATTGTTTGATTGTCTAAAATCATACAAGGCGGGGCTTGATTATGCGGAAAACGGAGTGGCATTTTTCAGTACGGTATTGCAGGATACGATAGAAAGCTATGAAACAAAAAGAAAAGCGGAACTTCTCAATCGGGAAGAAGAATATGCATATCGAAAAACAGTAGAACAGTTAGAGTTTTATGAGCAACGATTAAAGAAAGAAGGAGTGTTGGAAAAAGAGGCTTGTTTCGAGAAAATCCGGGAATACTTTGCGAAAGATAAGAGCGTATATACAGACGTATGTGACGGAGCAGGACAGATGCTGGAATATGCGTTTGATTTTATGGAATTACTTTTTGGGGAGAGTCAGGAAATGGTAGTGTTCATGACAGAACTAAATGCCAATCTTTACAGTGTTCAGTTCTTGAAAGAATATGATTGCCCGCGTTATTATCAATATAACAAGAACCTATTATTTGATGAGAGGGAGAAAAATCTTCTACAAAGGATAGAACAATTATAAAAATATAAAAAAGAAAGACGTTGGATGTTATAAGTGAGAGACATCCAACGTCTTTTTTGAAATCGATATGGAATTAATCCAGTTCTGTGTCAAGGTCTTTCGGTAACATGGTTTTTGCAGAAATTCCATTGATTTCCACATGATCATCTACGCCGATCACGAGACAACGGCGACCGTTGATGGTCATTGTTTCAACAAGATCTGTACGCTCCGGATTCACCTTGATGATAACATCAGGTGTTTTGATCTCAAAGGAGCGAGTGTTAGTGATGTTAGAAGCAAGAAGAGTAGATTGTTCACCAGCGGCAGCTTCATATTGTTTGTCAAAGTCCTCCAGTTTTTCTTCAGTTACCCCACTTTTCGCAAACAGATATTTTACCTCATCTTTGTCAAGTTCAACAGGAACAGGTGATTCTTTCTGCTCTTCGATAAGTTCGTTTAGATTTTCGTGAATATTGCGGACGATTTCGTAAGAACATTCTTCACCAAGTGTCTCTTCGATCAAGGTGTGGAATGTTTCTTTTTGACTGCCTGCGCTAAGTGGAATCTGACATCCAAGCAGATGATCGATCAGCTCAAAATGCAGATCTTCCGGTTTCTTGGAATAGTATAATGTCTGATGGAGGTCGGTGCTTCGATCGTTAAAAGCCGGGAATAAAAAGCCGCGGTCCGGCATTTCCACAATCCAATCGCGGATTCGTTCATGAAAGTTATTAAGCTCTACGTCATATGAAAGCCCCGGTTTTGACAGATTGACCGGACAGATGTTACATAGGATGTAGTCATAGACTTCATCGGAAGCATCAAACATCTCTTCGTTATCAGAAGATTTTCCGGGTACATCATAGGCAGCATGAATAAGAAGGATAAGATAATGCTCCGCATAGTCATAGGACTCGATGATACGGTCATAAAATGTATGGAGAAGTACATCATCTGTCAAATGACTGTTTCGAAGCTTTAACAAAAACTCCTGGGGTCCGCCTTCCATTTCCGAATCCAAAGAAAATTCCATATTGATGAGATTTTTCCCAATTGTTCCGGAAAGAGATTTGCGGAAAATATCGAAGTATTTGAACATTTCTTCTTCCGGAAGAGAAAGAAATGCTTGTTTGAATGTAGATTTTTTTTCTTTTTCTCCGTTCACATAGCAACCACAGATTCTTGTAATGGCACAATTTGATGGTGTAAATTGTTTTTTTATTTCCGAGATTTCTTTTTTATTCATATTTGTATATCCCCTTTGCAAAATGATCGCCTAGTTATTATAGCGTAAAATGGAAAGAAAATGCAATATGAATAATTTCTTGTAGAAATGTGTCAAATTATGTTATACTATACCTGATAATGCATATATAAGGAGGGAGCAACTATGCGTTGTAAAAGATGTGGACAGGAAATGAAAGTAAAGTCAGTTGAAGTGGGGAAAGATACACAGGGGAATCCGATATATAATGACTATGCTTTTTGTTATGAATGCAAAATAAAAATCAATCTGGATAAGAAAAAAGCAAAGAAAACAGATGTGAATCCGGCACAGGAACAGTCAGCTGCAGAAAAAACTCGTGAGAATGAGTTGGAAAAACAGATACAGGATCCACAGGAGGATTTGTCTTTGACAAGGGTGTTTGAGGCACGAGTAGAAGATATTGTAGAAAAGGATATGGATTATGAAGCACCTGCTCAGGAGTTGGTGACAGAATACAGTGAAGAGAAAAAATCGGTGAAATGCAAACCGGAACAAAAGAATAAGAAACCGGCGAAGAAAAAAGAGAAACCGGAAAATCGAACAAAAGAACCTGTTGAGAAGAAACCGGAGAGAAGACCGGAAAAAGCAGTCAAAGACAGAGCAGGAAAAGAAACGCAAAGACAACACGAGAAGAAATTCAAAGAAATGCCTGAAAAACGCGTGAAAGAGGTACGCACAAAGGAAAAATCGAAGAAGAGAAGAGGAAAAGGATTCTTAAAATTCCTCGTATTTGTTTTGATCATGGCAGCAATTGGTGCGGCATTATATTTTAACAGAGAGACTGTCAAAGGCTGGATCAACATCGGCGTAAAGAAATTTGAGTCTATAATGGATAAAAAAGATGACAAGAAAAAGGAAGATCAAGAAGAGAAAAAGAATGAGTCTATTGACCAGGTAATGGAAGATATCGACGCTGCAGTGGAACAAGATGCAACAACAAATGGAACAGAAGGTCAAGGAACAGACAGCCAAGGAACAGACGGAGCAACAGATCCGGCAACAACGGATAATACAGCAGATTCAACAAATGCAGATGAAGCAGCTACGCAGACAGAATAGAAAACGATATGAAGGAAAAACTATATACAATACCAATTAATGATGCATTCCATGAAGATTGTGAATGTCCGCTATGTGCCATGTATAATCAACTGGAAGAGGATGCTCTTCGAATTACAATGTCAGGATATATGGTTGACGATCAGAGAATGGAAAGTAATAAAACAGGATTTTGTGAAAAACATATTAAGATGCTGCTTACACGTCAAGATAAATTAGGAGTGGCATTGATGCTGAATACGCATATGGAGACAGTCATTCATAATTTGGAAAATCACAAACCGGAAGTTGTGAAAAAGCCTTTGTTTGGAAAAGTAAAGGACTCCGGGAATCCGGTGAGCGACTATACGGATACGGTAAGTAACAGCTGTTTTGTATGTAACAAGATCCAAGATATTTTTCAACAATATTTGAAAACAATCTGTTATTTATACAAAAAAGAAAGTGACTTTCAGCATACATTAGTATCAGCAAAAGGTTTTTGTACAAAGCACTACGGGATACTGTATCGAACCGGTATCGAACAGTTAAGCGGAAAAGTGCAGGAAAACTTTTTGCATGATATTACTACGGTTTATATCGAGAATATGAAACGTGTAAAAGAAGATTTGGATTGGTTTATTCAAAAATATGATTACAGATTCAAGAATGAACCTTGGAAAAATTCAAAAGATGCGGTTGAGAGAAGTCTCGTAAAATTAAATAGCATATTAGAAAAGAAAGAGAATTAAATCAATGAAGAATGTGTTAATCGGAATTTTGATTCCTTTTTTTGGAACATTGGCAGGTTCTGCCTGTGTGTTTTTTCTGAAGAATGAGATCAAACCTTTGATTCAAAAAGGGTTGTTAGGATTTGCTTCGGGTGTAATGGTGGCGGCTTCCGTATGGTCGCTTTTGATTCCTGCTATGGATATGTCGGAAGGGTTGGGAAAGTTAGCTTTTATACCGGCAGCAGTTGGATTAGCGTTAGGCTTTCTATTCCTTTTACTTATGGATAAATTGATTCCTCATCTTCATTTGGATCAGGAAAAGCCGGAAGGAATCCAGCCAAAGCATTCATTGCGAAAACTGACGATGCTTATATTTGCAGTTACACTGCATAATATTCCGGAAGGAATGGCAGTGGGAGTTGTATTCGCCGGAGTGCTGTCTCAGAATACAAGCGTTACCCTTATGGGAGCTATCGCCTTGTCGATCGGAATCGCAATTCAGAATTTTCCGGAAGGAGCGATCATTTCACTTCCGCTGAAAAGCGCTGGAAATGTGGGAAGAATGAAAGCATTTGTTTACGGAACACTTTCGGGTATTGTAGAACCGATTGCCGCTGTGATTACAATCCTTCTTTCCAGATTTATTGAACCGGCGCTTCCATATCTTTTGGCGCTGGCTGCCGGCGCTATGCTGTATGTTGTGGTAGAAGAATTGATTCCGGAATCGGCAGAAGGCGAGCATTCAGATATTGGAACAATCGGGTTTGCGCTAGGATTTATGGTCATGATGATCTTGGATGTAGCTTTGGGATAAAATTGAAAAGTGAGGCGTATAAAAGGAAAGAGTTTTTATACGTCTCTTTTTTTATGATAAAAGTGATTTTTTGTAGAATTTGTTTACTTATTCGTTTATTTTGAGAATTGTATATTGAAAATGTTTAAATTCTTCAAATCAACGCTTTAAATTACGAAAGCGTTGTGCTATACTTAAGGATAAGTAATGCAGCAAGGAGGAAGAATTCATGATATGGTCAAAAGAAGAAACGCTTTCAAGGAAAGAAATTGAAAGAATTCAACTGGAAAGATTAAAGGAGACCGTTTCTTATATATATGAAAAATCCAGTCCTTATCGTAAAAAGATGGATGAGGCAGGGTTAAACCCGGAGGATATTCAGACACTGGAAGATTTGCAAAAAATGCCGTTTACGTACAAAGCTGATTTTCGGGAGAATTATCCGATGGGAATGTTTGCAGTAGATAAAAAAGATCTTGTTCGTTTTCATGCAAGCTCAGGAACGACAGGAAAACCAACGGTAGTTGGATATACGAAACATGATTTAGAAGTCTGGCTCAATAACGTAACCCGTGTTGCCTGTATGGGTGGAGCGACACCGGAAGATGTATGTCAGATTTCTTTTGGGTATGGAACATTTACCGGGGCTTTAGGGCTACACGGTGGATTGGAGAATCTGGGTGCATCTGTAATCCCGATGTCTTCAGGGAATACAAATAAGCAGATCATGTTTTTACAGGATATGGGAGTGACACTTTTGGTAGCCACTCCGTCCTACGCATTGCATCTGGGGGAAGAAATCAGAAATCGAGGATTGGATCCGTCAAAAGATCTACAAGTAAGAATCGGACTTTTTGGTGGAGAAGGTATGACGGAACCGATGCGGGAAGAAATGCATAAAGTGTGGGGAGATCAGTTTGTGTGCACACAAAACTACGGAATGAGTGAACTTTGTGGACCAGGTGTAGCAGGCGAATGTACTGAACTATGTGGAATGCACATCAATGAAGATTGGTTTATTCCGGAGATTATTGATCCGAAAACAGGAGAAGTTCTTCCGCCGGGAGAAAGAGGAGAATTGGTCGTTACTTGTCTTGGAAAAGAGGCTCTTCCACTTGTCAGATATAGAACCGGAGATTTGACAAGATTGGAGTATGCACCGTGTAAATGTGGACGAACAACAGTCCGCATGGAAAATTTGTCCGGTCGTGCTGATGATATGCTTGTGATTCGAGGAGTCAATGTATTCCCGACACAGATTGAAGAAGTATTGCTTAAAATTCCGGAGATTGGACCGCACTATGAGATTCTTGTAGAGCGTAAGAACCGCTTGGATGTGATGACGATTACCGTAGAACTGATTGATGATCGTTTGCTTGACAGTTATACAAAATTAAGCGAATTGGAAACAAGAATTAAATCATATTTAAAATCAATGCTTGGACTGGCTACCAATATCAGACTTGTAGCGCCACATTCATTGAAACGCTTTGAAGGAAAAGCAAAACGAGTAACAGATTTACGAAAGGATGGGCTGTAAAATGTCAGAGAATAAAGTAATCATGCTTGGAAATGAGGCGATTGCCCGTGGAGCATATGAAGCTGGAGTAAAAGTTTCAGCAGCATATCCGGGTACACCAAGTACAGAGATTAGTGAAAATATAGTGAAGTATAAAGAAGATATTTATGCGGAATGGTCACCGAATGAAAAAGTGGCGACAGAAGTTGCGATTGGAGCAAGTGTATCAGGGGTTCGAGCTATGGCATGCATGAAACATGTAGGTTTGAATGTGGCATCCGATCCCCTTTATACAGTTTCCTACATGGGAGTGAACGGTGGGCTTGTGTTAGTAGTTGCTGATGATCCGGGATTATATAGCTCTCAAAATGAACAAGACACAAGAATGATCGCAAGAGCAGCACAAGTTCCGGTTTTGGAGCCTTCGGACAGTATGGAAGCAAAGGAATTCATGAAAGAGGCTTTTGAGATCAGTGAGCAATTTGATCGCCCTGTGATCTTGCGTACAACAACAAGACTCGCTCATTCGCAAGGAATTGTAGAATTGTGTGAACGGAAACAGGTGGAAGATAAGCCGTATGTAAAAAATATTCAAAAGACGGTTATGATGCCTGGAAATGCAAAATTACGTCATGTTGTTATCGAACAGAAGAATTTGGAATTGGCAGAAGCAGCAAATACACTCTCCGTCAATCGCGTAGAAATGCAAGATACGAAAATCGGGGTTATTACGAGCGGAATTCCATATCAGTATGTCAAAGAGGCGTTGCCGAATGCTTCTGTTTTAAAACTTGGACTTGTGAATCCACTTCCGAAAAAACTGATTCAAGAATTTGCAAATAAAGTTGAAAAATTATATATTATCGAAGAATTGGATCCGGTGATTGAGGAACAAGTAAAATCATGGGGAATCCAGGCAATAGGAAAAGAAATCTTCACCGTACAGGGCGAGTATAGCGCCAATATGATCCGTACTGCAATTCTTGGAGAAGAATTAGAATTAAAAGCGCCGGCAAAAGCGCCGGGACGTCCGCCAATTCTTTGCCCGGGATGTCCGCATAGAAGCGTATATTATGTTTTGAATAAATTAAAACTGCATGCAGCAGGAGATATTGGTTGTTATACACTTGGTGCAGTAGCTCCATTGAGTGTCGTGGACACAACCATCTGTATGGGGGCAAGTATTTCTTCTCTTCATGGTATGGAAAAAGCAAAAGGAAAAGACTATGTGAAGAATTGGGTTGCAGTGATCGGAGATTCCACATTTTTACATACAGGAGTGAATTCCTTGATGAATATGATGTACAATAAAGCGACCGGTACGGTAATGATTTTGGATAATTCAACAACCGGTATGACAGGACATCAGGATCATGCGGCAACAGGAAAAACTCTTTTGGGAGAACCGACCTATGCCATCGATATTGCAGGACTTTGCAGAGCAATCGGTGTGAAGAATGTTGTAGAAGTGAATGCATTTGACATTGCTGAACTGGAACGTGTTGTAAAAGAGGAAACTGCGAAGGATGAAGTATCTGTTATTATTACAAAATCCCCTTGCGTCTTGTTGGATAAATCAAAGAAACCTCTTTACATCGCTCATCCGGACAAGTGCAAAAAGTGTGGAATGTGTATGAAACCGGGATGTCCGGCGATGACGCGAAATGAGGACGGAACAATTCGTATTGATGATACGATGTGTACAGGATGTGGACTTTGCGCCACACTTTGTAAATTTGACGCAATTGAATTGGTAAAGGCAGGTGACAGATAATGGCAACAAAGAATATTATGATCGTTGGTGTAGGAGGACAGGGAACACTTCTTACAAGCCGTATCTTAGGAGGACTTGCCATTGCAGGGGGATATGATGTGAAGCTTTCCGAAGTGCATGGAATGGCGCAAAGAGGCGGAAGTGTTGTGACTTATGTACGTTATGGTGAAAAAGTTGCAGAACCGATCGTGGAAGAAGGACAGGCAGATGTGATCATCGCGTTTGAACGGCTTGAGGCTCTTCGATATTCTCATTTTTTAAAGAAAGAAGGAGCTTTGATTGTAAATGATTGGAGAATCGATCCGATGCCGGTTGTGATTGGTGCGGCAGAATACCCGGAAGGCATTTTGGAGGATTTGTCAAAAGAGCATAAAGTCTATACAGTCAATGCAACAGAGGAAGCAAAAAAATTAGGCAATCCAAGAGTATTTAATATGATCGTGTTAGGAATTGCCGCACAGCATATGGATTTTACAAAAGAACAATGGTATGAAGTAATTGAAAAAACTGTACCACCGAAGACCATTGAAATCAATAAAACAGCATTTGACGTAGGATATCAGCTATAGGAGGAGCATATGATTAAGCAGTTATCAGTATTCGTAGAAAATAGAACCGGAAGTCTGATGGACGTAACAGATGCACTTACAGAAGCGCATATTAATATTCGCGCAATCTCATCTTTTGACAATCCGGAATTTTCCATTTTGCGCTTGGTGGTAGATCAGGCAGAAGAGGCGAAACGCTATCTCACCTCCAAAGGTTTTGTAGTTCGAATCCACGAAGTAGTGGGAGTAGAATTGGTGGATCAGAAAGGCAATCTGAATCAGATGCTGAAAATATTAGCGGACGCACAGATCAGCATCAATTATATTTATTCTTTTGTAATTCGGGAAGAAAAAGCGCCGGTTATGGTGTTTAGTACAGACGATACAGAGAAAGCAGTACAGATTCTGGAAAAAGAACATGTAAAAGTTGTAGATGATAGTGAGTTATAGAGAATAGAACGACGGAAAAAGAAGGCAGAAGGAGAGTAAGTTATGGAGTGGCAGGAAAGAATCAGACGGCCGGAAATTGAGTGCATGAGCAGGGACGAGATGATTGCCTTGCAAAGCGAACGGCTTGTAAAGCAAGTGGCAAATGTATATGAGCATGTGCCGTTTTACAATCGCAAGATGAAAGAATTGGGAGTAGAACCAGGAGATATCAAGGGAGTGGAAGATATTCATAAACTTCCTTTTACAACAAAAGATGATTTAAGAGAAAACTATCCGTTTGGACTTTTGGCAGTACCAAAATCAAAAGTAGCCCGTGTTCAAGGAACATCTGGTACGACAGGTAAACTGACACTGGCATCTTATACACAGCATGATACAGAGATTTGGGGAGAATGTGTTGCCAGAGCTATGACAATGGCAGGACTAACAGAAGAAGATATCATTCATGTATGTTATGGATATGGATTATTTACCGGAGGCCTTGGTATTGATTTTGGAGCGAGAGCGCTCGGAGCTCTTGCGATTCCGATGTCTGCAGGAAATACACAAAGACAAATGATGTGTCTGGAAGATTTTGGAGCAACTGCAATGGCGTGTACGCCATCTTACGCATTGCACTTGGCGGAGGCGTTGGAAGAAGCAGGACTTGTGGATAAATTAAAATTAAAGACAGGAATCTTTGGAGCAGAACCATGGACAGTAGAAATGCAAAAAGAAATCGAACAAAAATTACATATCAATGCATTTGATATCTATGGTTTGTGTGAAATTATGGGACCGGGAGTTGCAATGGAATGTATTCATCACAATGGATTACATATTTTTGAAGATCACTTCCTTCCTGAGATACTGGATCCACAGACAAATCAACAGGTAGAAGATGGAGAAACTGGAGAACTGATTTTTACAACGCTTACGAAAGAAGCAATGCCTCTTCTTCGTTATCGAACAAAAGATTTGACAAGTATGGATCGTACAAAGTGCGCTTGCGGAAGAACATTGCCTCGAATATCAAAATTCAAAGGCCGCACAGATGATATGAAAGTTATCCGTGGAGTGAATGTATTCCCAACACAGATTGAGACAGCGCTACTTTCCATTCACGGAGCTTTGCCACATTATCTTCTGATCGTGGATCGAGAAAATAACCTGGATGTACTTACTGTTATGGTGGAAGTTGATGAACGTTATTTTTCTGATGAAATTCGAAAATTAGATGATTTGAAAAAGAGAATCGGTAATGTAATCAAACAGGCAATCGGAGTCTCTGTAAGGGTAAAACTTGTGGAACCGAAATCCATTGAGAGAAGTGAAGGAAAAGCAAAACGTGTCATTGATAATAGAAAATTATAGGAGGCAAAGCGTATGACAATCAAACAATTATCAATCTTTTTGGAGAATAGAGAAGGAAGATTGGACGAAGTATTGCGAGTACTTGGACGAAACGATGTGAATATTGTAGCTTTGAGTCTTGCGGATACCTCTGATTATGGGATGCTTCGTTTGATCGTATCAGATCCGGTAAAAGGAAGAGATGTATTAAAAGAAGCTGGAATTGTTGCTATGATTACAAAAGTAATAGCACTTCGTGTGCCTCATGCAACAGGCTCTTTGAGTAAAGCGATGCATCTTCTTGTAGAAAATGGTGTGAATGTAGAATATATGTATGCTTTTGCAAATGGAGAAGATGCTTCGGCTATCTTGAAAACAGAGATTCCAGAAAAAGCGATTCGCATTTTGAGAGAAGGCGGATTCGATGTATGGGAAGAAGAGGAAGCATATAAAGCGAATTTGTAATTAGAAAAAGAGAAAAAAGGAGTTTGAAACTGTGAATTGTGTTTCAAACTCCTTTTTAGTTACGTCTTACACCTTACTGTTGCTTTTTAAATACTAAATCAAACATCTCCACTATAATGCAAAGTTTATAAATAAAAATATATAATCAAATAAATAAAAGGCACATATAAAATAAAATTAAAGTTTTACGACGTTTACAGCCTGCGGTCCTTTTGCGCCTTCAGTCACATCAAATTCAACTGCCTGGCCTTCTTCTAAGGATTTAAATCCATCCATTACCAATCCTGAGTAGTGAACAAAAACATCGTTTCCAGATTCATCGGAAATAAATCCGTATCCTTTTTGGTTGTTAAACCATTTTACTGTACCTTTCATATCGATACCTCCATAAATTAAATAAAAATAGTCAATGTATCAAAAATGATACTGTTACATATTAGCATTATTACATAGAAAAGTCAATAAATATCGTTCTTAAATCGTAGAAAATATACAAAAATAAAGACGAAAAAAGTCGGAAAATAAAAAAGGGTGATGGAGTATGTAAGAAGGGGAAATAGTGTATCAGTAATTTCAAAAAGAACATATAATAAATAAAAAACAGGATGGAACTTATTTATGGATCAATTAAATTTACTTTCAATCACAGGAATTGTGCAAAGAATAGAATCGGCATCGGAGGACTGTTGCCAACAGATTGTAACCATTCGCAATCAAGAAGGAGTGACTCAAATGATTGTTTCACCAGAGACATATGTGATTGATATGGTGAGACTTCGAATAGGAATGCGTGTGACTGCATTTTATGATGCAAATGCACCGGCTCCGCTTATTATGCCACCACAATATCAAGCATTGATCATTGGAAGAAGTAATGCAAACGAAACGGTATATGTAGGATTTTTTGACGAAACTTTATTGGCAGAAGATGGTTCCCTCCAACTGAATATTTCTTATTCTACGGAAATTGTAACATCAAACGGGCAGAACTTCACATGTTCGGTTGGAGATAATATTTTGATCATCTATTATGGTATGACAACACGAAGTAATCCACCACAGACAACTCCGCGGAAGATCATTGTAATGTGTTGATAGAATATCACAGATTCTTCTTTTTTTCATATAGTGATAAAAGAAAACTCTAAAGGGGAGGAGCTTATGAAAAAAAGAATACTTTCATTAGGAATGACATTGCTGCTGGTTGGGATGTTACTGTTATCGGCAGGATGCGGGGAAAAAGTAAAAGAAACGGTAAAAGAAGTGAAGCCTAAAGAAGAGAAACAGATGGAAAAAGTAGTTTTGAATGAAGTTGCACATTCCATTTTCTATGCGCCGCTATACGTTGCGATAGAGGAAGGATATTTCGCAGAGGAAGGCGTTGATTTGACGCTTGTGACAGGATTTGGGGCGGATAAGACAATGACCGCTGTAATATCGGGAGAAGCACAAATTGGATTTATGGGTTCGGAGGCATCTATTTATACCTATAATGAAGGAGCGAAAGATTACGTGGTGAATTTTGCACAACTGACGCAAAGAGCCGGGAACTTCCTCGTGGCAAGAGAAGAAATGCCGGAATTTGAATGGAAAGATTTGGAAGGAAAGGAAGTACTTGGTGGAAGAAAAGGTGGCATGCCGGAGATGGTATTTGAGTATATTCTGAAACAGAATGGGATGAAGCCACAAAAAGATGTCAAGATTGATCAGAACATTGATTTTGGTTCCACAGGCGCTGCGTTCTCTGAAGGGAAGGCGGATTTCACCGTCGAATTCGAGCCAAGTGCTACAATTCTTGAACAGGAAGGAAAAGGTCATGTAGTGGCTTCTCTTGGAACAGATAGCGGTTATGTTCCGTATACCGCATTTTCAGCAAAAAAAAGTTATATAGAAAGTCATAGGGATGTATTACAAGGATTCACAAATGCACTTCAAAAGGGAATGGATTATGTAAAAAATCATTCTCCGGAAGAGATTGCGAAGATTATCCAGCCGCAGTTTAAAGAATCTGACCTGGATACGATTACAACCATTGTAACAAGATACTATGAGCAAGAGACATGGAAGGAGAATCTTATCTTTGAAAAAGAAAGCTTCGAACTCTTGCAGTATATTTTAGAAGATGCAGGTGAATTAGAAAAACGGACACCATACGAAGAACTTGTTGTAACAGAATTTGCAGAAAAAGCAATAAAATAAAAAAAACAAGTGTACAAAACAGATTGCGGGTTTCTGCAGTCTGTTTTTGTGCTATACTAAAGAATGCAAAGGGAGGAAGAAATGATGAGAATTAAAGTAGATACACATTCGCACACAATTGCGAGCGGCCATGCCTATAGTACAATTCGAGAAATGGCAAAAGTAGGTGCAGAAGCAGGACTTGAAGCATTGGCGATTACAGAACATGCACCAACGATGCCGGAGACATGTGGAAGATTTTATTTTTCCAATCTTGGGGTGATTCCGCGAGAAATGTATGGAATAAAAATGATGTTTGGAGTGGAACTTAATATTCTGGATGAAGAAGGAAATGTAGATTTGCCGGAGAATTTATTGCAACAGATGGATTTAGTGATAGCAAGTGTGCATCCGCCGTGCTATGGTGAAAGTCGCGGAATGGAGGAAAATACAAAGGCATATATAAATGCGATGAAAAATCCATATGTTCAGATTATAGGACATCCGGATGACGGAAGATTTCCGATAGATTATGAAAAACTTGTAGCTGTGGCAAAAGAAACAGGAACACTTCTTGAAGTGAATAATTCATCGTTAACTCCTGGAGGATTTCGTATGGGGACTCGGGAAAATTCGCTGAATCTATTGAAACTTTGCAAAAAAAATGGCGTATATATTACGACAGGAAGTGATTCCCATGTAGACGTAGATGTAGCAAATTTCAGCTATGTAAATGAAGTACTTAGAGAATGTGATTTTCCGGAAGAACTGGTAGTTACTACATCTTATGAAAAGTTGAAAAGACATTTAAAACAATGGAAAAAAGTGTAGACTTTAAAAGTTTAGTGTGTTAAAATGTAAAAGTAGTTAAGTAGTACGATACTAGAAAGTAGGAGATTAGGAGCTATGAGTAAGAAGATTAGGACAGAGGCTGTAGATTATCTGTTTGATGCGATTTTGAGTCTGAAGGATAAAGAAGAGTGTTATACGTTTTTCGAGGATATCTGTACGATTAATGAATTACTATCTTTATCTCAGAGATTTGAAGTGGCAAAAATGTTAAGAGAACAAAAGACTTATCTCGAAATTGCGGAGAAGACAGGTGCTTCGACTGCAACAATCAGCCGTGTAAATCGTTCCTTGAATTATGGAAATGATGGATATGATATGGTATTTGAAAGAATGAATGATAAGTAAAAAAAGCGTGAGTTCCGAAAGAGCTCACGCTTTCTGCAATATTCCTATTTCTTTTTCTTCTCCGGATCCGGAAGCAGATCGATCATTTTCTCGATCATCTGTTTTTTTACATATACATCAAAACTTAAGGTACAAATAAATGTGAAGAGCTGCAGAAGTTCTTTGTGCTCTTGATCTGCGTTTTGGAAAGTATTCTGTGACTGGGTGTAACTGTTTTTTACATCTTCAATTAAGGAATCGATGCGGCTTTTTTCTAACGCACATACTTCTTCGTAGATTGAAGTCAAACTGATATCAGAATCCGCATGGAAAAATCTATCCGTAAGAGGATCTAATAAAGTCTCAATATCTTTGATAGACAAGATATTTTTAAAATAGTAGATAAAAATAAGAAGAAGAACATGTCCCTTTGAATACTTCTTTTTCTCCGGTGGAGGAAGTAGATTATTCTTTGAATAATTGTTGATCATTGTTTTGGTAAGAATTTTATCTTCTTCATAACGTTTAGTAGAACGAAGTTGCTCTTCCATAAATGTTGTAACTTGATCCATATAGAGTTCAATATTTGGAATGTCTTTCGGACGCACATAATCAATGCGGGAAAGACTGGATAAAATACTGTTTAATAAATCATTTGTATCTATTGTCATACTATCACGTATAATCCAATTATCCTCTTTTGAGGGTAATGGATTATTCTCCTTTCTCCCAATCTCTTGGGTTTTACTGAATACTCCATTATAATACTTAAAGCACTGTGGATCTGTTTCTATTCTATTACGGCTTTGACTGTTCCGAGGTAACTCAGACCACAGCTTTTCGTCTATTACTGGTAATTAGTTTGTTAACGCATAGAACCCTTCGTTCATTAGACGTTTCTATTTACGTGATTACACAGCCAAATTCTCTGTGGAAGACAACAGTGCTAAATATTATTTCAGGAGGTCTTATCTATGTCTCTGTACTTTGTTGGAATTGATATTTCCAAGTACAAACACGATTGCTGCATTATTTCAGCAGCTGATCAAAAAGTAATTTCAAAGTTCACTTTCAAAAATGATAAAGCTGGTTTTGAAGAACTTATTACTACTTTCAACTCTCTCTCCAATCCTGAGGATATAAAAATAGGGTTTGAATCAACAGCCCATTATGCCCTCAATCTTGAACTCTTCCTTAAAAATGCCAACCACAGCTTTATGGAAGTGAATCCAGTTTTAATCAAGGAATATAAAAAGTCTACGACTTTAAGGCGAACCAAAACCGACTCTGTTGACTGCGAATCAATAGCTCGTTGGTTAATGACTGTCGAGTACAAACCCCATTCAAAAGGATTTTACCACGCTTATTCCTTAAAGTCATTAACTCGTTTACGTGACCGACTAATTCGCCAGCGTTCCTTCTATCTTGTAAAGATTACCAACGTGTTAGACCATACATTTCCAGAGTTTAATCCTTTCTTTAATGAACGATTATCCAAAACAGCTTTATATCTGCTTGAAAACTATGGTTCTGCTGAAAAGATGGCTCGTATGAATTCTGCTTCTTATGACAAACTTCGCTGCATTTCAAGAGGTAAATTCTCCATACAGCAGTTTCTCCGTTTAAAGGAGCTTGCTTCCAATACAGTTGGTGTTAATAATTCCATCTTCGATATTGAACTCAACAGTTTATTAACCCTACACAAATCTCTTTGCACAGAAATCAACACTCTGGAAAATGAGATTATAAAATTTATAGAAGAAGTGCATCCACACTATATGTCCATACCGGGTATCGGTCCCATTTCAGCTGCTGTTATTTACGCTGAATACGGAGACATATCAAACTTTGATAATCCTGGACAGATGCTCGCATTTGCCGGCATTGAACCCGGCATTAACGAATCAGGAACGGAATCTCACGGAGGCCGAATGGTAAAACATGGTTCTTCACAACTCCGCTATGTTCTTCTTAACGCCTGCCTTCCTCTAATCCGCTTTGATTTAACCTTTGCAACCTATTATGCAAAGAAACGTGCAGAAGGTAAAAAACACAGGGTAGCCATGACACATGTAGCAAAGAAACTGATTAGAGTCATCTATGCATTGGAGAGGCAAGATATCGACTTTAACGCTCAGAAAATTCGCTAGTCCTCTACCTTACATATCCTTTATCTGTTCCATCTGAAATACGATGTATTTAGATGGCTTATTAAGGTTACCCTTTTTATAATCAAAAATTTTTCTTCAAAACCTCTTGACTATTTATAGTTTGTCTATAGTGGTTCAGTTGTCAAGACAAAAATCTAAGGTTTTTATAATGAACTGATAT
>URRQ01000025.1 GCA_900550235.1 uncultured Lachnospiraceae bacterium | reverse complement strand
ATAACAAAGCACGTAAAATAGGAGGGCTGTGGATAAAACTACGGAAACTCAAGGAAAATATTGTGCTTGACGAATCCTATAAATATATGATAAGATATATGGGCGAATGGAAGTAGGTCTTTTTTTTATGCCTAAAATTAGGTAGTCTCGCAAACTACCGGTAACTAAGAAACAAGTTTATAAGAAGCGAGGTGGAAGTTGTGCGCACAAGAATAACATTGGCATGTACAGAATGTAAACAGCGTAACTACAATACGACAAAGGATAAGAAAAATCATCCAGATCGTATGGAAACAAAGAAATATTGTAAGTTCTGTAAAGCTCACACATTACACAAAGAAACGAAATAATCGTTTGAAGTGAAAGGACGTGACAGAATGGGCGAAAAATCCAGCAAAGAGAAAGCTCCAAAAAAGAGCTGGTTTAAAGGTCTTAAAGCAGAATTTAAGAAGATCATCTGGCCGGACAAGAAAACACTTGTAAAAGAAACATCAGCTGTTGTTGCAGCTTCGGTGTTTTTAGCAGCTTTAATATCGATTATTGATGTGATCGTAAGATATGGCATTGATTTATTGGTAAAATAGCAACTGTAAATGGTGAATGAAAGGTGAGTTTTATGTCAGAGGCAAAATGGTATGTCGTTCATACGTATTCAGGGTATGAGAACAAAGTAAAAGCCAATATTGATAAGACAATTGAAAACAGACACTTAGAGGATCAGATCTTAGAAGTCAGAGTTCCTATGCAGGAAGTCGTAGAACTCAAGAACGGAGTTCAGAAGGCAGTTGCGAAAAAGATGTTTCCGGGATACGTTCTGATTCATATGATCATGAATGATGACACTTGGTATGTTGTAAGAAATACAAGAGGTGTCACAGGGTTTGTAGGACCGGGATCGAAACCGGTTCCGCTGACTGACGAAGAGATGGCTCCACTTGGTATTCAGCAGGAAGAACTTGTTGTGGACTTTGCAGAAGGTGATACAGTAACTGTAGTAGCCGGAGCATGGGAAGGAACAGTAGGAGTGATTCAGGCAATGAATACTCAGAAACAGAGTCTGACAATCAATGTTGAGCTGTTTGGCCGTGAAACGCCAGTTGAAATTAGTTTCAAAGAAGTTAAGAAAATGTAACAAGAATGAGTGGGAGGGAAATCCCCGCAAATACCACAAGGAGGTACACGAAAATGGCAAAAAAAGTACAAGGTTATATTAAATTACAGATTCCTGCTGGAAAAGCAACTCCGGCACCACCTGTTGGACCAGCTCTTGGACAGCACGGTGTAAATATCGTTGAATTTACAAAACAGTTCAACGCAAGAACAGCAGATCAGGGTGACGTGATCATTCCTGTTGTAATCACAGTTTACAGTGACAGAAGCTTCAGCTTTGTTACAAAGACACCACCAGCAGCAGTTCTTATTAAGAAAGCTTGCAAGATCAAATCTGGATCAGGTGTTCCAAACAAGAACAAAGTTGCAACAATTACAAAAGATCAGGTAAGAGAAATCGCTGAATTAAAAATGCCAGACTTAAACGCTGCAAGTGTTGAAGCAGCTATGAGCATGATCGAAGGAACATGCAGAAGTATGGGTGTTAAAGTAGCAGAATAGTCATTGAAACATTTAATGTGGGAGGGCTCGCTCCCGATATTACCACTAGGAGGTTATTGAAATGAAAAGAGGAAAGAAATACGTAGAAGCTGCTAAATCAATCGACAGAGGAAATCTTTACGATAAAGCAGAAGCTATCGCATTAGTGAAAAAAACTGCAGTAGCAAAATTCGATGAGACAATCGAGGCTCATATCAGAACAGGTTGTGACGGACGTCACGCAGATCAGCAGATCCGTGGTGCTGTTGTATTACCACACGGAACAGGTAAAACAGTTCGTATCTTAGTATTCGCAAAAGGTGCAAAAGCAGATGAAGCTTTAGCAGCTGGCGCTGATTACGTAGGAGCAGAAGAATTAATTCCGAAGATCCAGAACGAAGGATGGTTCGAATTTGACGTTGTTGTTGCTACACCAGATATGATGGGTGTTGTTGGACGTCTCGGACGTGTACTTGGACCAAAAGGATTAATGCCTAACCCGAAAGCTGGAACAGTTACAATGGACGTAACAAAAGCGATCGCTGATATCAAAGCTGGTAAGATTGAGTACAGATTAGATAAAACAAACATTATCCATGTGCCAATTGGAAAAGCTTCTTTCACAGAGGAGCAGTTAGCGGACAACTTCCAGACGCTTATTGATGCAATTAACAAAGCTAAACCAGCAGCTGTTAAAGGACAGTACTTAAGAAGTGTTACTTTAACATCTACAATGGGACCTGGTGTGAAGATTAACCCAGCTAAATTAGCTTAATTATTCGCATATCGTTGATAAATGAAACTGTGCATAGTCAAAGACTATGCACAGTTTTTTTGATAAAATAGAATGCGTTCTATTATTTTTGTTTTATGTATTGACTTTTGCAAAAACAATGGTAAGATTACATCAGAAAGAAAATGTGTGAGGGGTGCAATATGAATTATACGAGAATTGTGCAGGGGATTCTTGATATTGGAGAGTCCATGCTAAAAAGCGGAGCGGAAAATTTTAGATTGGAAGACAGTCTGTACAGAATGTGCAAGGCATATGGATTTGTGAAGTATGATGTGTTTGTAATACCAAGTAATATTCAGATTACGGTAGAGACTCCTGAAGGAGAGTTTATTACTCAGATCCGACAGATCGAATCTTTTGATATGCATTTTGACAGATTGGATTATTTGAACAATTTGTGTCGTTATGTATGTCAGCATACGCCGGATGAAAATGAATTGAGAGAAAGATATGAGGATGTCTTAAGCAGACCGCCTCAAAAATGGTTTACAAAGTATATCGCTTCTGTGATGGGTGGAACTGGATTTGCGGTGTTCTTTGGATGTAATTTTGAAGATGCTATTGTAGCGGTTATTGTATCTCTGATGATTGCAATAGTCGGCGGCTGGTTGAGTAAACGAGAAGAAAATATGATGGCATACAACCTGATCCTTTCATTTTTGTCAGAGGTGATTATTATCGTCGCTGTTAGAATGGGGATTGGAAGTCATCCGGAACGAATTATGATCGGAATCGTAATGCTTTTGATTAGTGGACTTAGTACAACTAATGGTATTCGTGAAATTTTGCAGAAAGACTACATTTCCGGAGCGATTAATATTATGAACTCCATATTGGGAGCATCAGGAATCGCGTGTGGAACAGCTCTTGCCATGTTTTTATTGGACGGAGTTTCGGCAGAAGGATATGTGCTAAATAATAGCGTTTTGGTGCAGCTTATTTCATGTACAATTGCCTGTGTAGGATTTGCTTTTGTATTTAAAATACGAGGGAGACAAGTTGTGTACTCTGGAATCGGAGCGTTTATTACATGGGGAATTTATGTGATAGTATTTGAGATTACGCCGAGTAATTTTGTGGCGACTTTGGTAGCTGCAGTATTTGTCGCATTCTATGCATTCGTTATGTCTAGAGTAAATAAGGCGCCGTCTACGATTTTTCTGACAGCTTCTGTCTTTCCGTTAATTCCGGGACCAAATCTTTTTTACATGATGTATGGAATCGCAAGTCAAGACAGACAAATGGCAATAGATGAGACAGTTGTACTTATTGTAACGTGCCTTGCCATTGCTTTTGGATTTAATATTGTGGATATTCTGACGAGAAGTATTGCGAATGTAATGAAGATGGATTATCGAATCGGAAGAAAACGATAAAAAGGACTTGACAACAAATAGAATATATGATATCTTATCATAGTAACTGCCGAAGACAGTAGGTGCCGTAAGGCATAAGTTGTAGACGCCTACCGAGGAGATATGAATTCTTACTATGAATTTTGAACCTCTATGTCTTGGACATAGAGGTTTTTTTATCGGCGGTGCCAGTTAAAATCTATAAGGAGGTGCACCATTCGTGGCAAAAGTTGAATTAAAACAACCAGTAGTACAGGCTATTGCAGAAGACGTAAAAGACGCTCAGTCAGTTGTATTGGTAGACTACCGTGGATTAACAGTAGCTCAGGATACAGCAATGCGTAAAGAATTGAGAGAAGCAGGCGTTATCTACAAAGTTTGTAAAAACACAATGATGAGAAGAGCTTTTGAAGGAACTGAATTTGCAGGTCTTGATGAATATTTAGAAGGACCAAGCGCTATCGCTATTTCTAAAGATGACGCTACAGCTCCAGCAAGAATCATTTGCAAATTTGCAAAAGAAGCGAAAGCTCTTGAAGTAAAAGCAGGTGTTGTTGAAGGAACAGTTTATGACGCAAACGGAATCGTTGAGTTATCTAAAGTACCTTCAAGAGAAGAATTACTTTCCAAATTACTTGGAAGTCTTCAGTCACCTATTACAAATCTTGCTCGTGTTCTTAATCAGATCGCAGAGCAGAACGGTGAAGGAGCTGCAACAGAAGAAGCTCCGGCAGAGGCATAATTGCTTCGCAATATAAATTACATGATCGAATGTGAATAAAAACGAAAAATGGAGGATATCATAATGGCAAAATTAACAACAGCTGAATTTATTGAAGCTATCAAAGAATTATCCGTATTAGAATTAAACGAATTAGTAAAAGCTTGTGAAGAAGAATTTGGTGTATCTGCAGCAGCAGGTGTTGTAGTTGCAGCAGCAGCTGGAGATGGAGCTGCAGCAGCAGAAGAAAAAGACGAGTTCGACGTAGAATTAGTTTCTGCAGGTGCTTCTAAAGTTAAAGTAATCAAAGTTGTTCGTGAAATCACAGGACTTGGATTAAAAGAAGCTAAAGAAGTTGTAGACGGAGCTCCAAAGGTAGTTAAAGAAGCTGTTTCTAAAGCAGAAGCTGAAGAAATCAAAGCTAAATTAGAAGCTGAAGGCGCTGAAGTTAACTTAAAATAATCCATTTGGATTTGTAAAAAAGATGTGCAGTTGCACATCTTTTTTTGTGTATAAAATTAGTTTTTATGTAAAATTTGAATCAATTCGGCTGCGATGCTGATGGCAATTTCTGCCGGGGTTTCTGCTTTGATATCCAGACCAATCGGAGATTTACAACGATTGATTTCTGACTCGAGAAAGCCATCGGCAAGTAGTTTCTTGCAGATTGCTAAAGTTTTCTTTCGACTGCCCATTACGCCGATATAATGTGCAGTTGTTTGCAATACTTGTTTTTGAACGAGATAATCGAATTCGTGACCTCTTGTCATGACACAGACGAAATCCGTTGTTTGAATTTGGACGAATTTTTCCAAGTGCTTAAAATCTCCAACAATACATTTTTCCGCATCAGGGAAGATACTGTGATTTGCGAATTCCGGTCGATCGTCAAATACGATACAAGAGAATTCCAGACGATTCAAAATAGGGACTAACTCTTGTGCGACATGTCCGCCTCCAAAGATATAGACTCTGTTTGATTGCTTGAGAGATTCTTCTTGGAAGTATTGATAGAGCTTTGTGTCCTGGTGTGAGACGTACTGAAATTGAATCGTGACAGTCCCTCCGCAGATCATGCCGAGCTCTGCGGCGTGACGATTGCTCAAATCATATTGCTTTGTGAAAGTTTGTTTGGATTCAAAAGCATGTAGCGCGTCTTTGATGGCGGTGTATTCGATGCTGCCGCCACCGACTGTTCCGTAAATAGTTCCGTTAGAGCGAATCAGCATTTTGGCGCCGGCTTTTCGAGGAGCGGAACCGGAACTTTCAATAATAACTGCAAATATAAAATCTTCTTTTTCCTGGAAGAGCTGAAGGGCAGTCTGAAATAATTTTTTTCTGTTTGACATAAGAACCTCCTTCTTTGATAAGAGCATTATACATTGGTAAAAAAGATATGTAAATAAAAACGTTGAGCAGTTTGAGGAAGCGATATCGGATATACATAATAAAATTGCAATAGCCTTGTTTGTACTATATAATAAAAAGAAGAATTGTGGAGGTGAATGGAATGAAGCTTTGTAAGACGGAAGAAGCTGTAGGGCAGATTCTTTGTCATGATATTACACAAATTATACCGGGAGTCGTAAAGGATGCAGTTTTTCGAAAGGGTCATATCATTCGAGAAGAAGATATTCCGGTTTTACTGAGTGTTGGAAAAGAACATATCTATATATGGGAAAATGATGAAAAAATGCTGCATGAGAACGATGCGGCAGATATATTGTGTTCCATCTGCAAAGGAGAAGGAATGCACGAAACAGAAGTAAAAGAGGGAAAGATTGAACTGATTGCAGATTGCAACGGAGTTTTAAAGATTGAACGTGAAATGCTTCGGAATGTAAATCGACTTGGAGAAATGATGATTGCTTCTAGATATGGAGATTTTCCGGTGAAAAAAGGAGACAAAATAGCCGGAACTAGAATCATTCCTCTTGTAATCGAAAAGGAAAAGATGGAACGTGCAAAGGAAGTAGCGGGAGAAAAACCAATCTTTCAAATCCTTCCGTATCAACAGAAGAAAATCGGGCTTGTAATAACGGGAAGTGAAGTGTATAAAGGGAGAATTCAGGACTCTTTTACTCCGGTGATCCGTGAAAAATTGGCCGAATATGGTATGGAGATTCAGATGCAGAAATTGTCCGGTGATGATCATAAGCAGATTACAGAAATTATACAGAGCATGGTAGATGCCGGAATGGATATGATCATTTGTACAGGAGGGATGAGTGTAGATCCGGATGATCGTACGCCTCTTGCGATTAAAAATACAGGAGCGGAGATTGTGACCTATGGAGCTCCGGTGTTACCGGGGGCAATGTTTATGCTTGGGTATGTGAAGGGAGAGATTCCGATAGTTGGTCTTCCGGGGTGCGTAATGTATGCGAAACGAACGATATTTGATCTTGTGCTTCCGCGGCTTTTGGCAGGCGAAAAAATAGAAAAAGAAGAGTTGGATCGGTTGGGAGAAGGCGGACTATGTCTAAATTGTCCGATATGTACGTTCCCGAATTGCGGATTTGGGAAAGGAGTGTAGAGATGAAGAATACGGTATTTTTGAAGAAACTTACGGTTTGTGTAATTGTGCTGGTCATGCTGGGGAATCTGGTAGCTTGTGGGAAAACGGAAGTGAAAGAGGAAGAGGCGTCAAATCAAGAAAAGGAGGAGACGGAGATACAGGTATTTATTGCAGCAAGCCTACATACAGTTATGGAAGAATTGGCGGAAAGATATCAGCAAGAGCATCCGAATGTGAAGATTACATTTCATGCGGATAGTTCGGGAACGCTTTTGACGCAGATACAGGAAGGATATGAATGCGACCTGTTCTTTTCGGCGGCGCAAAAACAGATGGATACGTTGGAAAAAGACGGTTTTGTCGTAGAGGGAACAAGGAAAGATGTTGTGAATAATCAAGTGGTTGTTCTGACGCGAAAAGACAGTGGAACGTCAGTGACAGGCCTTTCTACTCTTGGAAAAGCAAAAAGTATCGCTATGGCAGGAGGAAGCGTTCCGGTTGGAAAGTATACGAGAGAGGCTCTTGTAAGTCTTGGGGTTTTGGAAAATACAGAAGATAATTCCAAAATCACAACAGAACAGATAGCGCAAGCGCTCGGAGATGTGGAAATCAGTGAACAGGATAATGTGAGCAAAGTGTTGATAGCTGTAACCGAAGGAGCTTGCGAGGTAGGGACGACATATTATTCGGATATTTACGGATATGAAGAACAGGTAGAAGTGTTAGAAGCGGTGAGTTATGATCTGACAGGAGACGTACGATATCCGATTTGTTGTGTGAACAATCCGGCAGCAGATGAATTACAGAAAGAAACGGCGGAAGATTTTCGACAATATATTTTGTCGGAAGAAGCGAAAATTATATTTGAAAATTATTATTTTGATACAAATGTGGAGTAAAGATGGAAGAAGTGAAAGAAATACTTATGAATTTGGATTACAGTCCATTGTGGGTTTCTTTGAAGACGGGAGTTGTTGCGACAATTTTTTCGTTCTTCCTAGGAATATTTGCCGCGAATAAGGCGGTAAAAGCAGGATCTAAAGCGAAGGCGTTACTAGATGGATTTCTAACCCTTCCTATGGTGTTGCCGCCTACAGTAGCCGGTTTCTTTTTGCTGTTGATCTTTAGTACGAGGCGACCGATTGGCCGGTTTCTTATGACGGAATGGAATGTGAAAGTGATCCAATCCTGGGCAGGCTGTGTGGTTGCGGCAACTGTGATTGCATTTCCTCTGATGTATCGAAATGCGAGAGCGGCATTTGAGCAGGTAGATGTGAATCTTATATATGCGGCCAGAACACTTGGAATGTCAGAATTCTCTATATTTTGGAAGGTCATAATCCCTGCCGCTGGTCCGGGAGTTGCGTCCGGTACAATTCTTACATTTGCGAGAGCGCTTGGGGAATATGGGGCAACTTCTATGCTTGCAGGGAATATTCCGGGAAAGACGGGAACAATCTCGCAAAAAATAGCGATGGTTATGCAGGACGGAGATTATGTCACTGCCGGAGTCTGGGTAGGGATTGTAATGTTGATTGCGTTTGGGATAATCGTGCTTATGAATCTGATAATCGGAAAACATCTCAAACAGATAAGACGGTGGTAATATGGGAATAGAAGTAGATATCGAAAAGAAATTGGAAGGATTCCACTTGAATATCCGATTTAAAAGTGAGAGCAGACGGATAGGGATTCTAGGAGCGTCCGGCTGTGGAAAAAGTTTAACGCTAAAAAGCATTGCGGGGATAGAATCGCCGGATGTGGGAAGAATTGTCTGGAATGATCGATGTATTTTCGATTCGGAGAGAAAAATAAATATATCGCCTCAAAAAAGAAAAATTGGATATTTATTTCAGAATTATGCACTGTTTCCGACGATGACTGTGGAAAAAAATATTGGAATTAGTTTGCGATGTGGAAAAGAAGAAAAACAACGAAAAGTTTCTGAAATGATAAAGCGTTTTCATTTGGAAGGACTGGAAAACAGATTGCCTGGCGAGCTTTCCGGAGGTCAGCAGCAAAGAGTTGCGCTTGCGAGAATTTTAATCTATGAGCCGGAAGTAATTCTTTTAGATGAGCCTTTTTCTGCATTAGATGTGTATTTGAGAGATAAGATGCAGCGGGAGTGTATGGAGATATTGAAGGACTATCCGGGAACGGTTATTCTTGTATCTCATAGTAGGGACGAGATTTATCGTTTTAGCGAAGAAACAATAGTCATTGATGCGGGAAGAATAATCGGACAGAAGCCTACGAAGAAGTTGTTTGAAATTCCGGAAAAAGTAGAAATTGCAAAACTTACAGGGTGTAAAAATATTACGGCAGTCCAAAAAGCTGGTGAAGAAATTCGGTTTCCGGATTGGGGGATCTCTATGGAAGTACCCGAAAGTATCGATGCAGAACGTGTTGTGGCAGTAGGAATTCGCGCTCATGAGTTTGAAGTTTGCAAACCGGTCTGTGATCCGTTTGTGACTTTTCCTGTATGGGGAGCGGAAATTACAGAAGATCTGTTTGAATATAATATCAGTTTTTTGCCTCGAAGAGATGGAATAGAACGGATTGATTGGAAAGTATCAAAATATCAATGGGATATCGAGAAACAAAAGATGCCGAAAGAGCTGTATTTGAAAAAAAGTAAGATGTTGTGGTTAAGATAAAAGGCATAGGATTTATGTAGAACGTAAATCCTATGCCTTTTATCTTGTTTAAGAAAATCCGTTATTTCTGAATGAGATTCATACATTTTTCAGGTTCGGGTGCAAAAAGTGAGGTTACAATCACTTTCTTTTTCAAATGTCTTTCATTTAGCATTTTTTGAAGTTCATCCATGAACACACCAGGACCTTTCTCCAGATGGCAGTCTGCGAGTGTTTCTGCCAAGTCAGTACGTCCTCCAAAAGAGCCGTACCAGTTTCCCTTGCATGTATAGTCGACGCCACAACTTGGACTTCCATCAACACCTACAAATCCTAGTATTTCAAACATATCATCATTTGAGAGATATTCTTCCAACTGATCAAGGATTGGGGTGAGAAGTTCGCGACAGTGTTTGCAGAAAAATATGTTGTTGAATTGATTACTTACATGTCCCCAGCGTTTTGCACCGTAAAGTGTGAACTCTGGGCATGGGAGTTGGATGACCATGATGTCGTTATCAATTACCTGTCGCATGAATCTTTTCCTTAGGAGCTCTTCAGCTTCGATTTCTTCTTGATCATAGAGGACAACTTTGGATGCGGTGTTTAAAATACAGTGTGAAACAAATAGAATTTTTTTCATAGTAACCTCCAAAAGAAATAATTTATTTTGAATGTAGCATATGAGATGAAGAAATTCAATAGTAGATTATAAGACTACATCTCCGTAACGTTTTTTTAAGTGTTCGAAATGCTCTTGGTCAATGACTATTTTTCCTCCGTGTAGACATAAAAATCCATTTTCTTTCATATAATCGAGATGTCGGTACAAGGTTCTCAAATTAATATGTAATCGGTCCGCCAGTGTAGAACGCGTAAGAGGACAGGTAAAAGGAAGGGGGCCGTTTTGATTTGCTTGGATGAACAAGTAATGTCCGACTACATCCCGAGAATGAAAGAGAGATTTGACTTCTGCCCGGTTCATATTGTGCGAAGTGATGTGGGAGAAGACAACTAAAGTTTTGTAGCATAAATAAGCATTTTCTTGAATGATTTTAGCAAATGTTTTGATTGGAATGCGATAAAGAACGCATTTGGAGTCTGCAACGACATAGGCTGTGTAGCTGTCGCCACCATTTAGATATTCGATAAATCCGAGAATATCAAGAGGTTCTAAAGAGTCAATAACGTTATCATCATTCCAATCAATTTGGTTTAAAACAGATACATATCCGCTTAACAGAAAGTACATGTCTTTTAGAGGTTCGTGTTGTTGGATGATAATATCATTTTTTTTCAATACAACCAATTGACTCGCTGGGACAATATCCTTGAAGGAAATGATGGGATCGCTTTTGTTGTATGTTTGGTTGAGTATCATTTCCAAAGCTTGTATGGTGTTATTGTACATAAAACTTGTAAAAACCTCGCTTTCATTGTTAAAAGTATACGAAAAACTGACAACTGTCATTTTTGATATTGTAGTATTGAACTACAATAAAGTCAAGTTCGAAATATTGGCAGATAATTCTTATTTGCCTGATCTGAGAGACACAGGAGGTAAGTTTAAAGAAAAAGGAGGAAAAGAGAATGGAAAACAAGAAATATTCTATTAAGCAGGATTTTTCAATGCTGGCGATTTTAATTATTCCAGTAGCGGTAGCAGTTAACTTTGTAGGGGGACAGTTGGCATCTATTTTAAAATTGCCAATGTATCTTGACACAATCGGTACAATTTTTGCGGCGATGCTCTGTGGGCCATGGGTAGGAGCGGTAGCCGGAGGACTTACCAATATTGTTACAGGTATTGCGAACCCGGTAAACTTTGCATTTATTCCAGTCAATGTTCTTGCAGGTCTTGTAACAGGTTTTCTTGCAAGGAGAAAAATGTTTAGTGTTTGGTGGAAATGGCTTATTTCTATGTTTATCATGGCTGCAGTATCAATTGTTTCATCAGCGCCAATTGTAGTGCTTGTGTACGGTGGTGTTACTGGAAGTGGTACATCTTTGATTACAGCGGCAGCTATGGCAGCAGGAGCAAATATTTGGGCAGCATTTTTTGGAACAGAAGGTATTTTTACAGTTCTTGACAGAATTATTTCTTTTGTAATTTGTTGGCTCGTAATAAAAGTAATCCCGCCACGTACTCTTGTAAAATTTGGTTGTGGCGCTAATTACATAAAAGAAAAGAATAAATAAAAAGAATGACTTGCCCTCCTGCAAGTCTCTAGAGATAACTTATTAATAATCACATTGTAAAAGAGGATGTTATGGAAAAGACATATATTGAAAAAATTCAAATTCATAAAGAAAACAAAATGGCAGCGTTATATCCATCGACAAAGTTACTGGTAGTAATTCTGTACACAGTGTGCACATTTGTTATTGGAACAATTCCTGTAACAAAATATAAGTTGGCGTTATGCTTGATTCCGTTATTTTTTATGATTCCAATTTTGTGTGCTGTAAGTGGAGTCTTAAAGCGGTGTGTTAAAGCGTTAAAAGCAGTTGCATTGATTGCACTTCTCATTTTAGTAGTACAGACCTTTTTAGTACCAGGTGGAGAATTGGTTGCAAAATTTGGATTCCTTACTATCTATGAAAAAGGATTGAAAACAGCAATTTCCTTATCATTTTTAATTATGAATATTGCTGGAATTTTTGTATGGTTATTCCAAACTACAGAAAATAAAGAAATCTCAAGGGCGTTGGAAGATTCTGGAATGAGTCACAAGGCAGCGTATGTATTTACTTCAACATTGCAGATGATAGAGATTTTAGGGAAAAACAGTAAAACAATTATGAATGCTCAAAAAGCAAGAGGCGTGGAAACAGAAGGAAATATGATTGTAAGAGCAAAAGCATTTTTCCCATCACTTGTTCCGTTGATTCTCGGAGCGGTGATTAGTTCTGAAGAAAGAGTGCTTACATTAGAGGCGAGAGGTTTTTCTGTGGAAGGAAAGAAAACACACGTATTTGAACTTGAAAAATCAGGAATTGAGAAACAAGTAACAATTGTTGCTGTTCTTATTACACTTATTACAATAGCAGGGAGGGTTGCGTTATGGATTATGTAATTCAGGTGAATAATGTTACGTATTCGTATCCGTTGGCAAAAGAACCTGCATTAAAGAATTTGAATGTTGGGATTGAGCGCGGGAAGTTCTATGGTGTTATAGGAGAAAATGGAGCGGGAAAAACTTCATTTTGTGCGCTTCTTAGAGGATTTATTCCTGAATTCTATAAAGGAGAGATAGAAGGAGAAGTTCTTGTAGAAGGGAAACCGATTGCTGAGTACGGTGGAAATATAGCATCTAGAATAGGGTTTGTGTTTCAAAATCCATTTACTCAAATTAGCGGAGTAAAAGATACTGTTTTTGAAGAAGTTGCGTATGGATTAGAGAACTTAGGGGTTCCGGTTGAGGAAATAGAAAAACGCGTAGTTGATGTTATGAAAATGACAGATATCGAAGCCCTGGCAGAAAAAAATCCTTTTGATTTATCGGGAGGACAGATGCAGAGAGTAGCGTTAGCATCTGTAATTGTATTGGAACCAGATATTTTGATTATTGATGAACCAACGAGCCAATTAGATCCGGAAGGAACGGAAAGCGTTTTTGCAATTATTAAAGCATTGAAGGATAGGCACAAAACAATTGTTTTGGTGGAACATAAAATTGACCTGATTGCGGAGTATGCAGATGAAGTTCTTGTATTTAAAGATGGAGAAATTATTGCATCGGGGGATAAGAAGGATATTTTATCAGACATGACCCTTGCTGAAAAAGGGATCGTACTTCCTCAAGTTGCTATTTTGGGCAGTAGATTGAAAGAACAAGGACTTCCAATTAGCGAAATCCCAGTAACAGAAAAACAGGCGGTTGATGTGATAACAAAAGCGTTGAAAGAGAGGGGTATGTAATGAAGGATTTGGTTTTAAAAGATGTAAGTTTCTCATACCCAGGTGGATTTTTAGCGGTAGACAATATTAACATGGAAATCAAAGGTGGAGAAAATGTTGCAATTGTCGGACAAAATGGAGCTGGAAAAACAACAACTGTTAAAATGATGAATGGACTTTTGCGTCCAACAAAAGGGGACGTACTGATTGGAGAAATGAATACAAAAGATTATACGACGGCTCAAATTTCCAGAGTTGTGGGCTATGTATTTCAAAATCCGGATGACCAAATTTTCCATTCGACAGTAGAAAGTGAAGTTCGTTTTGGACCGAAGATGATGAAACTTGATCAAGAAGAGGAAGATAAAAGAGTAGAAGCAGCTCTTAAGATTACTGGTATGGATGTGTACCGTGATGAAAATCCGTTTAATCTTCCGCTTTCTACGAGAAAGTTTGTTACGATTGCTGCTGTTATCGCAATGAATACAGATGTTTTGATTTTTGATGAACCGACAGCAGGCCAAGATATGGATGGAAACAAAAGACTAAGTCATATATTGAAAGTGCTTCATGAGTACGGTAAAACAGTAATCACTATTTCTCATGATATGGAATTTGTAGCTGATAATTTCGAGAAGATTATTGTAATGGCGAAGAAAAAAGTTGTAAAAAGCGGTACCCCAACAGAAATATTTTGGGATTATGAGACGCTTGAAAAAGCAATGTTAAAGCAACCTTATGTTAGCAGAGTATGCAGGGCGCTTGGTATTGAAGGTGAAGTGATCAATATAGAAGATGCAGTACAAAAAATAATGAGTAGGTAGATGATATGCAGAAGAATCAAAAATTAATCGCATTATTGGCATTTGCAATGTATTTTCTGACAGGGGCAGCATGTATTGTAGTTGGGAGCAGTTTGCCGCATTTAGTGAAACTCTATGGAATGGAATTAGATAAGGTTGTTCTACTTGGTTCGGCGTATGCCTTGGGTAGACTTTCGACTGTTTATATTACCGGACGTATGGTGGAAAAATTGGGTCCTATGAAAGTACTTGCAGGTGGAGTTTTGATGGTTGCTGTATTCTTGTTTGGGCTTCCGACAGTTGTAAATTACTATGCTGGAATGTGTTTTGCATTTTTAGGTGGTGTTGGTATGGGAGCGCAAGATACGGTTTGCCCATTACTTTTAAGCATGGTTGTGAAAGAAAATTATGCAGGCTCTTTGAGTGCAGGACAGGCATTGTTTGGTTTGGGAAGTTTTGCAACACCGTTTTTAGTCGGAATACTATTGTCAGGAGGGAAACCATTTTACTATGCATATTACATTTTGCTGATTGTGCCGATTGTTATGTTAATTTTGATTCCGTTTGTTAAGATAAATTCGGAAGCGCAAACGGAAGCGCAAGAAGAAAGTGTAAAACCATTGTATGTAAAGAAAGCATCAATTGCATATATTGCTCTTTTTATAGTATGTGCGGCGTATAGTGCGGTTGTAAATACTTTGGGACTCTATATTTCAAGTTTTGCAGAGGGAATGGGAATTTCTCCAGCTACATCAGCCTTTATGCTTACAGTTTACAATGTGGGCTGTGTTGTTGGTTCGTTCTTGTTTGTAATTGTCTTGAAGAAAGTGAGTGCACAAGTTGTCTTGTTAGGAAATTTCGTATTATCGGGAACGATTTTGACAGTTGCTCTTATGATTAATAAATCAGAAATGTATTTTGTGGCATTTTTTGTAGCTGGATTCTTCCTTGGAGTCTTGTTTAGTGTAATCGTAACGATTGCTACAAGAATTGGATATAAAAGAATTAGTGTTGCAAGTTCGCTTGTAGCGACAGCAAGTGGTGCATCGGATATATTTACTCCAATAGTAACGGGAATGGTTGTAGGAGCATTGGGAATTCATATTTCTATCGGTTATGCAATTGTAATGGTTCTTATAAGTGCGATTGCGTCTGCGATACTTTGGGCAAATACAACAGAAAAGAAACCGGAAATTTACTAGAAATAGCAGAGAAAAATAAGGAGGCTTAGAAATGGCAGTTCAGAGTAAAGAAGTGTTGAATGATAAAGGACAACAGTATCATATTTGCTGTGCGAAAGGTGATGTTGGAAGATATGTGTTGCTTCCGGGAGATCCGTTTCGTACGGATATTATTGCACAACATTTGGAAAATGCGAGAGTGATTGCTCATAACAGAGAACATAAAACATGGACAGGAACTTTGAATGGAGAAAAAGTTTCCGTGACAAGTACAGGGATGGGTTGTCCTTCGGCGGCGATTGCGATTGAAGAGTTGATCCATTGTGGTGCTGATACATTTATAAGAATTGGAACATGTGGAAGAGTGTGTCCGGAAAGTTATGACGAGAGTCTGGAAGGGGTAATTATTACAGGTGCTGTCAGAGATGAAGGAACAACAGTACATTATGTTCCGATTGAATATCCGGCTATGGCAGATCGTCACGTTGTAGATGCACTTGCAAAAGCATGTGAAACGAAAGGCTATAAATTTGCAGAAGGAATTGCTCAATCAAAAGATTCGTTTTACGGTCAACATGATCCGAACAGTATGCCAAATAGCGATAGATTAAATCAACGATGGAGTGCGTGGGAAAAAAGCCGTGTAATGGCATCAGAGATGGAGACTGCGGCATTGTTTATAGTATCCTCCATTCGAGGTGCAAGAGCAGGTGCCATTATGGCATATGGAAGTATGAATGACCATACAATAGAACTTGCGTGCGATGCAATAAAGATTCTGATTGATGAAGATAAGAAAAAGTCATAAATAGAGAGGAAAAAACAGTGGGAATATATGAAGAAAAACTTGTTCCAATCATAAAAAAAGTGTGCCCTATTATTGAAAAGACAGCGCATATGCAGGATATATTGAATGGAACAATGTCTATGGAAAGATTTCAATTCCAGATTAAGCAGAATTATCACTATTTAATGGATTATACTCGCTGTTGGGCAGTTGGATTTTCAAAGTGTAGAAATTTTTCTGAAATGGAAGAGTGGTATAAGATTGTAAAAAATACAATGGAAGGAACTGTAATGTTTAATCGAGATTTTTGGGCAAAACAGATTGGCGTAAGTCTCGAAGAATTGGATGCAGTAGTTGAGGCTCCGGGAAAACGTTCTTATACATCGTTTCAATTGATGTGTGCGGAACAAGGAGGACTGGCTGAGACTATGATGGCATTGTTCCCATGCAATATTTTATATCGTTTTTTTGCAGAAGATCTATTGAATTCGTGTACATTACCACATGACGATATGTATTATCAATGGCTTGCATTTTATGTAAGTGATCCGTACGTCGAAAAAACAGAAAATGAAATTAAAATGGTGAATAAGCTTTGTGAAAATAAAACAGAAACGGAAATAAACAAATTACTGGAGATATTTGCAACAAGCTGTAATTATGAGATACTGCAGTGGCAGGACATGTATCATAATATGACAACATGGCCTCTTGACGATATTTTTCCGGAGAAATAAAGAGAGGGCAAAAAATGGATAAGAGAAAAAAAATCATTATTGATACAGATTGTGGTTCTGATGATGCAATGGCGATTGCAATGGCGTTGAATGATCCGGCATATGAAATTTTAATGTTTTCTGCAGTATCTGGAAACGTGCATGTAGATCAAGCGGCAATTAATACACTTACAACAATTGAAAAGGCGGGAACTTATGAACCACCGGTATATAAGGGATGCGATAAAATGATTCTAAAGGAATTGATTTATGCGCATGAAACACATGGAAATGATGGGATGGGCGATATTGGTCTTGTTCCAAAAAGATTAAAAGTACAAGAAGGTAATGGTGTTTTAAAGATGCTGGACGCTCTTCGTGAAAGCGAAGATGGAGAAATTGATATTATTGCATTGGGACCGGTGACTAACTTGGCGATTGCAATTCGTCTTGATTATGAGGCGATGAAAAAAGCGGGAAAAATTGTGATTATGGGAACGGCAGGCTTAGGGGTAGGAAATGTAACGCCTGTTGCTGAGTTTAATATTTGGCAAGATGCAGAAGCTGCAAAGATTGTTGTAGAATCCGGATTGGATAAGATTATTTTTGTGGGTTGGGATGCGTGTCTTGGTGATAGTATGTTGAACCCACAGGAAATTGAAAAAATAAGAAACGGAAGCGAGCTTGGGAAATTTGCTATAGACTGTAATAAATGTTTAATGGAAATGAACTGTGAACGTTTCGGTGATAATTATTTGGATATGGCAGATCCGTCTGCAATGGCGGCGGCGTTATATTCGGAATGTATCGAACATTGTGAAAAGTACTATTGCGAAGTGGATGTTTCTAATGGACCAAGTTATGGTAGCGTATTGGTAGATTCTAATTTCTTCTCGGGAAAAGAGCCAAATGTATATATTTGTAGCAAACTTTATCCTGATAAATATAAAGAATATATTTATAGAACATTAAGAGTGGAATAAGTATGATTTAAAAGGAGGAATTGACAATGGGAGAATTGAAAGTAAAATTTCTTATGGGACCTGCGGAGTGTAATGATAGAAATATTCCGGCGTATAGTGAAGAGTTTTTGAAACAGTTAAGTGAAGCCATGGGGGAAAGTGTAACATGTGCTGAAATGGATGAAGTAAAAAAACAGCCGCTTCCGGTATATTTTATTGCGTCAGGTGGAGCAGAACGTGGATTTGAAGCAATCTATGAACAAACAAAGGAACCGTATATTCTCCTGACAACTCCAGGATATAATTCTCTGGCTGCATCTATGGAAATTATGGGATTTCTTCAAGAACGTGGATTGAAAGGGGAAATCATTCACGGGTCACCGGAAACTATGGCGAAACGACTTAATGTCTTGAAAAGGGTGGCAGAAGCGAAGGAACATATGAGGCATCTTCGACTTGGGTGTTTTGGGGAACCAGGTGGCCTTATTGCGAGTGATGCTGATTTTGCAAAACTAAAAGAAGTGAGTGGTATGGAATTTGTTCTTTTTGGTTTGGAGGAACTTGTGGAAGAATTTCACAAAGGTGGTTATCCGGAAAATCAATATACAGAAGATTTGAAAAAGAAATCATATAATATAGAAGAAATAGAAAAGGCGTTAAATGTATATGGAGCATTAAAACGTTTGATTGAAAAATATGATTTGGCCGGAGTGACTGTAAAATGCTTTGATTTGTTGGATTTGATTCACACAACAGGTTGTCTTGCATTAGCGATTCTAAATGCTGAAGGAATTCCTGCGGCTTGTGAAGGGGATCAGAAGAGCTTAGTGAGTATGACTGTTTTGAATGCGCTTACAGGAGAGTCTGGTTTTATGGCAAATCCTAGTTGCATGGATCCGGAAAAGAGTGAAATTATTTTTGCTCATTGCACACTCCCAATCGACATGCCGGATTCCTATAGTTTGATGACACACTTTGAGTCGGGAATTGGAGTTGCTGTCACATGTGATATTGAACCACAGGCAATGACTATTTTTAAATGTGATGATACATTGCAACGATTTTATGCTGGAAGAGCAGAACTTCTTGAGACGATGCATAGAAGTGATTTGTGCCGTTCCCAAATGAAACTTCATCTTTTAGATGGTACGGAATATTTTTCGAGTGCTCCAATCAGTAATCATCATATTATCTGCAAAGGTGACTGGAAAGAGGTAATTGATGAGTATTTTAAACAAATGATATAAATGTTGAAAGGGTGAAGTGACAAGGTGGTCGCTTCACCCTTTAGTATAAATGGATTTTTATAGGTTGTATTCTTGTAATAATTGTTTTCGATAATCAGGATTTTCGGACATCTTTTTTAAATCGTCAAGCCGTTCATCTTTCATTAGAAGACGAATAAGTTCGGCGATACGATTTTCGCCATCTTCTTTTAAGAGTCTGTCTCTGGTTTCCATTTTCATAAAGGTCACTCCAATCTGCGAATTCGCTTTAATAGATTCCACCCGATTTTTTAGATATTTGAGACGTATTTTTAAAGATGTAGCGGTATTTTTTGTGACCGAATAGGTCAAAACCGCAGATAACAATAATATAAGATTGATTTAATTTATCGAATCCTTCTTCTCCGCTTTCTAATAAAGGGGCATCGATGAGTCCTTGATAAAATCGTGTTCTCTTAGGGATATGTCCGCGATTTCTTTTTTGCATTTCGACGTCAAATACGTTACCGTTAATGTCGATTACAAGGAAATCTAAACGTACACCTCGTTTCCCGGAAAGATTGTGAATGACCCGTTGATTTTCTTTCCATTGAATTTCTTTGATTTTGATTCCTAAAGAAAGTATGTTAAAATATCTTGTAGTAAGAGTGTAAAGGAGAAGATGAATGAAAATTATTTTTATCAGACATGGGGAACCGGATTATTCGATAGATTCATTGACAGAGAAAGGTTGGAGAGAAGCTTATGCCCTTGCAGACCGGATTCAAAAATGGGACGTGAAGGATTTTTATGTTTCTCCATTGGGGAGAGCACAGGATACAGCAAAGGCAGGGATGAGTAAAATCGACAGAGAAGTTACGACACTCGATTGGTTGGAGGAATTTCGTGCGAAGGTGGACGAACCGATCAGTGGAAGAAAAAAAGTTCCGTGGGACTTTTTCCCGGAGCATTGGACAAAGGATAATCGGTATTACGAGCGTGACCATTGGATGGAAGGCGACATTATGAATGAAGATGTCAGAAAGATTTATGAGGAAACTTGTGAAGGATTGGATAAACTTTTGGCATCCTATGGATATGTGAGAGATGGGCGTTGCTATAAGGTGGAAAAACATAACGATGATACGATTGTACTCTTTTGCCATATGGGAATTATCGGAGCTATGATGTGTCACTTGACAGGAATTCCGATGCCTCTTCTGATGCACGGCTTTTTCCTTGCGCCAACTTCTGTGAGCGTAGTACAGACAGAGGAGCGCAGGGGAGATACGGCATATTTCCGATGTCAAGTATTCGGGGATACGACACATCTTCATGACGCAGGGGAACCGATTTCTTCGTCTGGATATTATGCGGAGGCATTTCAAGAATAAAGTGAGGTAGAAAATGAGCAAGATCAGAATTGTAAAAAAGAATGACGACTATTCATCAGAATATGCGGTTGGAGATATTTTTGAAACAACAGGAACATGGTATGGAGGCGTGAATATTTACGGGAAAACAGGAGTGCCGGTATCTTTGGATCGGGAAGAGTATGTGGAGTTGGAGACAGAACCGGAAGTGGCGGAAGAAGAAACGATTTCAAGAGATATTTGCGTGGGGGATATTGTACAACATTTCAAAAGAGAGTGGGTGTCCAAGGAGACATCGGAATATTTATATAAGGTGCTTGCTTTTGCACAGCATACAGAGACAGGAGAAAAACTGGTGATTTATCAAGCGCTTTATTCTCCGTTTAAAATTTGCGCCAGACCGTATGGGATGTTCATGAGTGAAGTGGATCGCGAGAAATATCCGGATGTACAGCAAAGGTATCGATTTGAGAAAGTGGAAGGATAGAACTTTTATGACATTACAACAGCTGAAATATGTAATCACAGTGGCGGAAACCGGCACCATTCGCGCAGCGGCGGATCGGCTTTACATTTCCCAGCCGAGTCTTACGAATGCAATCCGTGAGTTGGAGAAGGAGATGAACCTTCAAATCTTTGAAAGAACGAACAAAGGGATACGCATCTCAAAAGAGGGAGAAGATTTTCTTGGGTATGCGAGACAGGTGTTGGAACAGGCTGCAATCTTGGAAGACAAATATAAAAGAAACGATGGCGGCAAGAAGCAGTTTTGCGTATCGACACAGCACTATTCTTTTGCGGTCAATGCGTTTGTAGATCTTGTGAAAGAATACGGGCAGGAAGAATATGATTTTAGCTTGCGGGAAACACAGACTTATGAGATAATTGACGACGTGGCTCGAATGAGGAGCGAAATTGGAGTCTTGTATCTGAATGATTTTAATGAAGCAGTGCTTCAAAAGCTTTTGAAATCTCATGATTTGGAGTTCCGTCAGTTATTCGTAGCCAAGCCCCATGTGTTTATCAGCAGAAATCATCCGCTGGCAGAAAAGGAGCTGATTTATAATGAAGAACTTGCACCGTATCCTTTTTTGTCTTTTGAACAGGGAGAGCACAACTCCTTTTATTTCTCAGAGGAGATTTTCTCGTCTTTAGAACGGAAGAAGAATATACGCGTGCGGGACAGAGCAACTTTATTTAATCTATTGATCGGATTGAATGGCTATACGGTGTGTAGCGGTGTGATTGATAAAGAGCTGAATGGGAAAGATATTATCGCAGTTCCGCTTGCGGAAGAGAGCAGTATGCGGATTGGCTATATTGTGCATCGGAGAGGGAAGCTTAGTCGATTGGGGAACAGTTATTTGGAAGCGTTAAATAAATATATGAAAAAAACAAAATAGAAAGTCTGAAAATTTGAGTTGGTTATAGCTTGAAACTATACCCAACTCATATTTTTATGTATTTTACAATCTGACTAAAAAAAACTATAATAAGTAGCGATAGAATAATAAGAGGATGGTAGGTAAATGAAGATATCGGAAATATGTAAGGAGAAGAAAAGTCTTTCGTTTGAGATTTTTCCACCGAAAAAAGATAGTGAATTGAAAAATATAGATGCAACGTTAGAAGTGTTATGCGAGTTGAAACCGGATTTTATCAGTGTGACATTTGGCGCCGGAGGAAGTTCGAATAATAATCGTACCATTGAACTGGCGAAAAAGATCAAATATGAATATCATGTGGAGCCGGTCGTACATTTGACTTGCTTACATTATAATAAACAAGAAATCGATGAGTTTGCAAAGATACTTTCGGTGGAAGGAATAGAAAATATACTTGCCCTTAGAGGAGATCGCAGACCGGATGTTGCAGAAAAGGAAGATTTTAAGCATGCGTCGGATTTGATTGGATATTTGAAGCCGAAAAGTAACTTTTGCTTTTTGGGCGCTTGTTATCCGGAATGCCATCCGGAGTCGGAAAACAGGATTGATGAAATGAAGTATATGAAAGAAAAGGTAAACGCGGGAGCGGAAGTACTGTTGTCCCAATTGTTTTTTGATAACGAGCATTTTTTTAGACTGGTAGAAAACAGTCGGATTGCAGAGATTGACGTTCCGATCATTCCGGGGATTATGCCGGTCGTGAATGCGGCGCAGATTCAGAGAATGGTTACAATGTGTGGAGCATCGTTTCCGACGCGTTTTCAAAAGATCATAGATCGATATGCAAATAATAAGGCGGCGCTTTTTGATGCGGGAATGTCTTATGCATTGAGTCAGATCATAGATCTTCTTGTGAGTGACATTGATGGAATTCACTTGTATACGATGAATAATCCTCGGATTGCCAGAATGATCTGCGAAGGGATTCGTAATATTATATAGAAAGTTTACATTATTTGAAAAGGATATGCCGTTTAAGATGCATCGCCCCACATCGGCATATCCTTTTGTATTTGAAAAAAACAAAACAGTTCAAAAAAAAGTTCTTGACAAGCAGAAATCCTTATGATACAGTTAAAAATGCGCTATTGTGGAGAATCATGCCCACATAATGTAATGAAAACGAAGAAAACAGGAAGTTTTCCAACAGTTTTCATTGTATATTAGAGGAAATTAACCCGAAGGCCAAATAAATATACAAGGAGTGAAACGTCAATGGAGAAAAACAGAATTCGTCCCATCACAAATGGAAAAAGTTCTCGTATGAGTTATTCCAGACAAAAAGAAGTTCTCGAAATGCCGAACTTAATTGAAGTGCAGAAAGACTCTTATAAATGGTTTCTTGATGCAGGATTAAAAGAAGTATTCGATGATATTTCACCGATTGCTGATTACAGCGGTCATTTAAGTCTGGAGTTTGTCGATTTCACATTATGTGAAGATGATGTGAAGTATACCATCGAGGAATGTAAAGAACGCGATGCAACTTATGCAGCACCGCTTAAAGTGAAAGTGAGACTTTATAATAAAGAAACAGATGAGATCAACGAACATGAGATTTTCATGGGAGATCTTCCGCTTATGACAGCGACAGGTACATTCGTAATCAACGGAGCAGAGCGTGTTATCGTAAGTCAGCTTGTTCGTTCTCCTGGTATTTACTATGCGATTGCTCACGATAAAATTGGAAAAGAATTATATTCTTCTACTGTAATTCCGAATCGTGGTGCGTGGTTAGAGTATGAGACTGACTCCAATGACGTTTTTTATGTACGTGTAGATAGAACAAGAAAGGTACCGATTACAGTGCTGATTCGTGCACTTGGATATGGTACAAATGCAGAAATTATTGAATTGTTCGGCGAAGAACCGAAGATTCTTGCAAGTTTTGGAAAAGATACGGCAGAAAGTTATCAGGAAGGTCTTTTGGAATTATATAAGAAGATTCGTCCAGGTGAACCTCTTGCAGTAGATAGTGCAGAGAGTCTCATCATGAGCATGTTCTTTGATCCAAGACGTTATGATTTGGCAAAAGTAGGCCGTTATAAATTTAATAAAAAATTAGCTCTTAAAAATCGTATTACAGGACAGACAGCAGCAGAAGATGTTGTGAGCCCGATTACAGGAGAAGTTCTTGTGGAAGAAGGTACAACATTTACAAGAAAACTTGCTGATAAAGTGCAGAACGCAGCAGTTCCGTTTGTTTGGGTAAAAGGCGAGGAGCGTAACATTAAAGTACTTTCTAGTATGATGGTAGATTTAGAAAGTGTTGTGGATGTGAACGCAGAAGAACTCGGGGTAACAGAACTGGTATACTATCCGGTACTTGCACAGATTTTAGAAGAAACAGCCGGCGACATTGACGAATTAAAAGAGCAGATCAAAAAGAATATTCATGACTTGATTCCGAAACATATTACAAAAGAAGATATTTTAGCTTCTATCAACTACAATATCCATCTTGAGTATGGTCTTGGAAATGATGATGATATCGACCATTTGGGTAATAGACGCATCCGTGCAGTCGGAGAATTGTTACAGAATCAGTATAGAATCGGTCTTTCTAGATTGGAAAGAGTAGTTCGTGAGAGAATGACAACGCAGGATTTAGATGGAATCTCTCCACAGTCACTGATCAATATCAAACCGGTAACTGCAGCAGTGAAAGAATTCTTCGGTTCTTCACAGCTTTCTCAGTTCATGGATCAGAACAACCCGCTTGGTGAGTTGACACATAAGAGACGTTTGTCTGCACTTGGACCGGGTGGTCTTTCACGAGACAGAGCTGGATTCGAGGTTCGAGACGTTCACTATTCTCACTATGGAAGAATGTGTCCGATCGAGACTCCTGAAGGTCCTAACATCGGTTTGATCAACTCTCTTGCTTGTTACGCAAGAATTAATGAATATGGCTTTGTAGAAGCACCATATCGTAAGATTGATAAGACGGATCCAAAGAATCCGGTTGTAACCGAAGAAGTTGTATATATGACTGCTGACGAAGAAGATAACTACCATGTAGCACAGGCCAACGAACCATTGGATGCAGAAGGACATTTTATTCATAAAAATGTTGCCGGTCGTTATCGCGAAGAGACACAGGAATATGAGAAAACAATGTTTGATTACATGGACGTTTCTCCTAAGATGGTGTTCTCTGTGGCTACAGCGCTTATCCCGTTCCTTGAAAACGATGACCCGACTCGTGCGCTTATGGGATCCAACATGCAGCGTCAGGCGGTACCTCTTATGTTGACAGAGGCTCCGGTTGTCGGAACAGGTATGGAGACAAAAGCAGCTGTTGACTCAGGTGTATGTATCGTAGCTGAGGAAGCAGGTGTTGTAGAACGTTCTACTTCAAAAGAGATTACGATCAAACATGAAGATGGAACAAGAAAAACATATAAACTTACAAAATTCTTACGTAGTAACCAGAGCAACTGCTACAACCAGAGACCGATTGTTGTCAAAGGTGAAAAGATTGCGAAAGGTCAGGTAATCGCTGACGGACCATCAACATCTAACGGTGAGATGGCTCTTGGTAAAAACCCATTGATCGGTTTCATGACATGGGAAGGTTACAACTACGAGGATGCTGTATTATTAAGTGAAAGATTAGTACAGGATGATGTATATACATCTATCCATATTGAAGAATATGAAGCAGAAGCACGTGATACAAAATTAGGACCGGAAGAGATCACACGTGACATTCCGGGAGTTGGTGATGATGCACTCAAAGATCTAGATGAAAGAGGTATCATTCGTATCGGTGCAGAAGTTCGTGCAGGAGATATTCTTGTAGGTAAAGTTACTCCGAAGGGAGAGACAGAGCTTACAGCAGAAGAGAGACTTTTACGTGCAATCTTCGGTGAAAAAGCAAGAGAAGTAAGAGATACATCTTTGAAAGTTCCACACGGAGAATACGGTATTGTTGTAGATGCGAAAGTATTTACAAGAGAAAATGGAGATGAACTTTCTCCGGGCGTAAATCAGGCAGTTCGTATTTACATTGCACAGAAGAGAAAGATTTCCGTAGGTGATAAAATGGCCGGACGTCACGGTAACAAGGGTGTTGTTTCCCGTGTACTTCCTGTAGAAGATATGCCATTCTTGCCAAATGGACGTCCTCTCGACATCGTATTGAACCCACTTGGTGTGCCATCACGTATGAACATCGGACAGGTGCTTGAGATTCACTTAAGTCTTGCTGCAAAAGCATTGGGATTCAATATTGCAACTCCGGTATTTGACGGAGCGAACGAGATTGATATCATGGACACTCTTGATCTTGCAAATGATTATGTAAATCTTGAGTGGGATGAATTTGAAGAAAAATATAAAGAAGAATTACTGCCGGAAGTAATGGAATACTTATATGAAAACAGAGACCACAGAAAATTGTGGAAAGGTGTTCCGATTTCCCGTGATGGTAAGGTACGTCTTCGTGACGGTAGAACAGGAGAATATTTTGACAGCCCTGTTACAATCGGTCACATGCACTACCTGAAACTTCACCACCTTGTAGACGATAAGATCCACGCACGTTCTACAGGTCCTTACTCATTGGTTACACAGCAGCCATTAGGTGGTAAGGCACAGTTTGGTGGACAGAGATTCGGTGAGATGGAGGTTTGGGCACTGGAGGCTTACGGTGCATCTTATACACTTCAGGAAATCTTAACTGTAAAATCTGATGATGTTGTTGGTCGTGTGAAGACATACGAGGCGATTATTAAGGGTGAAAATATTCCTGATCCGGGAATCCCTGAGTCATTCAAAGTACTTTTGAAAGAGTTACAGTCACTTGGACTTGATGTAAGAGTATTAAAAGATGACAACACAGAAGTAGAGATTATGGAAACGATCGACTACGGTGATACAGACTTACGTTCCATCATCGAAGGTGACAGACGTTACGATGACGATGAAGAGTCTTATGGAGAACATGGATTCAGTAAACAGGAATTTGAAGGCGAAGAGCTTGTAGATATTGAAGAGGAACCTGACGATATCGATTTTGATGAAATTCTTGACGAAGAATAGAAGGGAGTGCCTACATGTCAGCAACAAATAACGAAGCAACATACCAGCCAATGACTTTTGACGCGATCAAAATTGGTTTGGCATCACCTGAAAAGATTTTGGAATGGTCAAGAGGTGAAGTTACAAAACCTGAGACTATTAACTATAGAACTTTAAAACCAGAGAGAGACGGTCTTTTCTGTGAAAGAATTTTCGGACCTAGCAAGGACTGGGAATGTCATTGTGGAAAATATAAGAAAATCCGTTATAAAGGGGTTGTCTGCGACCGTTGTGGTGTAGAAGTAACAAAAGCAAGTGTACGTCGTGAGCGCATGGGTCATATTTACCTTGCGGCTCCGGTATCACATATTTGGTACTTCAAAGGAATTCCAAGCCGTATGGGCTTGATCCTTGATATTTCACCAAGAACATTGGAGAAAGTTTTATACTTTGCATCCTACATTGTGCTTGATAAAGGTGAAACAAATCTGCAGTACAAACAAGTATTGTCAGAACAGGAATATCAAGAAGCAAGAGAAACTTACGGAAGCGCATTCCGCGTAGGAATGGGAGCTGAAGCGATTCAGGAGCTTCTGCAGGCAATTGATCTTGATAAAGAATACGAAGAATTACAGAATGGTTTAAAAGGAGCAACAGGACAGAAACGTGCGAGAATCGTAAAACGTTTGGAAGTTGTAGAAGCATTCCGTGGTTCAGGAAACAAACCGGAATGGATGATTTTAAATGCGATTCCGGTACTTCCACCGGATCTCCGTCCGATGGTACAGTTAGATGGTGGACGTTTTGCCACATCTGATTTGAATGATCTTTACAGAAGAATTATCAATAGAAATAACCGTCTGAAAAGACTTCTTGAATTAGGAGCTCCGGACATTATCGTACGTAATGAAAAGAGAATGCTTCAGGAAGCTGTAGATGCTTTGATCGACAATGGTCGTCGTGGCCGTCCGGTTACAGGACCTGGTAACAGAGCATTAAAATCTTTATCAGATATGTTAAAAGGTAAGTCAGGACGTTTCCGTCAGAACTTACTTGGTAAACGTGTTGACTACTCAGGACGTTCCGTTATCGTTGTAGGACCGGAACTTAAGATTTACCAGTGTGGTCTTCCAAAAGAGATGGCAATTGAGCTGTTTAAACCATTCGTTATGAAAGAACTCGTTGCAAATGGTACAGCACACAATATTAAAAATGCAAAGAAAATGGTAGAAAGACTTCAGCCGGAAGTTTGGGATGTGCTGGAAGAAGTAATCAAAGAGCATCCGGTTATGTTGAACCGTGCTCCTACTCTTCATAGACTTGGTATTCAGGCGTTTGAGCCAATCCTTGTAGAAGGTAAAGCAATCAAACTTCATCCACTCGTATGTACAGCGTTCAACGCCGACTTCGATGGAGACCAGATGGCTGTTCATCTTCCATTGTCTGTAGAAGCTCAGGCAGAATGCCGCTTCTTACTCTTGTCACCGAACAACCTTTTGAAACCATCAGATGGTGGTCCGGTAGCCGTACCTTCACAGGATATGGTACTTGGTATTTACTATTTGACACAGGAAAGACCGGGTGCAAAGGGAGAAGGCAAGTTCTTCAAGAACTTAAATGAAGCAATTCTTGCATATGAGAACGATGCATTGACATTACATTCACGTATTACAGTACGTGTAACAAAGACTCTTCCGGATGGAAGAACATTAACAGGAAATGTAGAATCTACATTGGGACGTTTCTTATTCAACGAAATCATTCCTCAAGATTTAGGATTTGTTGATAGAAGCATTCCGGGAAATGAACTTCTCCTTGAAGTTGACTTCTTAGTAGGTAAAAAACAGAATAAACAGATTCTTGAAAAAGTTATCAATACACATGGCGCTACAGTAACAGCAGAAGTTCTTGATAAGATCAAAGCAACTGGTTACAAGTATTCTACAAGAGCTGCCATGACGGTATCTATTTCTGAGATGACTGTGCCACCACAGAAACCGGAAATGATCCAGCAGGCACAGGATACTGTGGATAGAATTACAAAGAACTTCAAACGTGGTCTTATTACAGAAGAAGAACGTTACAAAGAAGTAGTAGAAACATGGAAAAATACTGATGATGCTCTTACAAAAGCTCTGTTGAGCGGATTGGATAAATACAACAACATCTTCATGATGGCTGACTCCGGTGCCCGTGGTTCTGATAAACAGATCAAACAGCTTGCAGGTATGCGTGGTTTGATGGCTGATACAACAGGACGTACAATCGAGCTCCCAATTAAGTCAAACTTCCGTGAAGGTCTTGACGTACTCGAATACTTCATGTCTGCCCATGGAGCACGTAAAGGATTGTCCGATACTGCGCTTCGTACAGCCGATTCAGGATACTTAACAAGACGTCTTGTAGACGTATCACAGGAATTAAGTATTCGTGAAGTAGACTGTGTAGGTGAAGGTGAAGAAATCCCAGGAATGTATGTAAAAGCATTCATGGATGGTAATGAAGAAATCGAAAGCTTACAGGAACGTATTACAGGACGTTACATATGTGAGACAATCTGTGATAAAGATGGTAATGTGATTGTAAAAGCAAACCACATGGTTACACCAAAACGTGCAGAGCAAGTTATGAAATATGGTGTAAGCAAAGATGGCGGACCAATTACTGAAGTGAAGATCCGTACAGTATTAACATGTAAATCACATATCGGTGTATGTGCAAAATGTTATGGAGCTAACATGGCAACAGGTGAACCTGTTCAGGTTGGTGAGGCAGTCGGAATCATTGCGGCTCAGTCTATCGGTGAACCTGGTACACAGCTTACAATGCGTACATTCCATACAGGTGGTGTAGCCGGTGGAGATATCACACAGGGTCTTCCTCGTGTCGAAGAGCTTTTTGAAGCAAGAAAACCGAAAGGACTTGCAATCATTACAGAATTCGGCGGTGTTGCTACAATCAACGATACAAAGAAAAAACGTGAAATTATCGTTACAAATAATGAAACAGGTGAGTCAAAAGCTTACTTAATCCCATACGGTTCCAGAATCAAGATTCAGGACGGAGCTGTATTAGGAGCAGGTGATGAACTTACAGAAGGTAGTGTAAACCCACATGATATCCTGAAAATCAAAGGACTTCGTGCGGCACAGGATTACATGATTCAGGAAGTTCAGCGAGTATACCGTCTCCAGGGTGTAGAAATCAACGATAAACATATTGAGGTTATCGTACGTCAGATGTTGAAGAAAATCCGTATCGAAGAAAACGGTGATTCCGAATTCTTACCGGGAACAATGGTAGACGTTCTTGAATTTGAAGATGTGAATAAGAAATTAGTGGAAGAAGGAAAAGAGCCTGCAACAGGCGAGCAGATCATGCTTGGTATTACAAAAGCTTCTCTTGCTACAAACTCCTTCTTGTCAGCTGCTTCTTTCCAGGAAACAACAAAAGTTCTGACAGAAGCTGCAATCAAAGGAAAGGTTGACCCATTGATCGGTCTGAAAGAAAACGTAATCATCGGTAAACTGATTCCGGTTGGTACAGGTATGAGAAAATACAGAGATGTAAATCTTGATACAGGTATGCATGAGGAAGAAGATACGACAGATATCGAAGACGTAGAAGAATTACAAGACGTAAGCGATTTGGCAATCATGGATGGTGTGGAAGATACTATAGAAGATATGGCAGCGGAAGCGGCAGAAGAGATTGCGGAAGACATCGAAGAATAAGAATTGTATATTTATAAAAATGGAGTAGGAAATGATTTCCTGCTCCATTTTTTGTATCAATATATTATAGAGTATTGATAGCTCTTTGCCACTCTTTATAAAATTCAAGGATAGAAGAATATCGTTCGTTCCGATCTTTGTTGACTGCTTTTCTTGCAACTCTATAGCATTCGGAATTCAGTTCCCAATTTTCGGGAGAGCAAGGAGCAAACGCACATTTCTGATATCTTTTCTGTAATTCTAATTCCGTATAGTTTCCAAAAAAACTGTCAAAAAGCAGCGCGCCGAGAGTGTAGATATTGGTAATTTCATCAATGGAAGCTCCATATTGATATTCTTCCGGGGCCTTTAATCTCTTAGTTCCCCAGTAATCTTTTCCTATGTCGTTCCAGGCAGGTTTTTTACGAAATAAATCAATATCACAGATTGTCATAAGATCATTTTGAAAATCATAGATGATACTTCCGTCGTAAAAATCTACAGCGACATATCCAGAATCGGAAACAGTCTCTAAAAAGGAAAATAGTATATTGGACAACTTAACTCGTTGAGAAAGTGGCAGCTGTCGAAAACGTTTGGACGGTGGAAGAAGTTGGGGATTCTTCTCATACTTTGTAAAGTTCCAATGATCAAATAGGCAATCTCCATCTACCCATTTAAAAATAGCAACATATAAATCATCGATAGCATAGTGTTTTACCAATTGGATCAAATGAGGGTGTTGAATGTTTTCATAGACATTCATTGCCTCTTTCAAAGAAAGAACGTTTTCTTCTTTGGTACGTAATGAGTTTATAGCAGCAAGTCCGGCAACTTTGATGAAGAAAGATCCATCATCATTTTTTACTCCAAAGCTTATATTACCGGAATCATTTTGATCAAATACGGCAAATACTGTGCCGAGTGATGAAAGCCATGAAAAATCATGGTTTTCTTTTAGGCTAAAAGTTACGTGGTCTAATTGAATATGAAACATAATTTCTCCTTGTTGGCAAATGAAATAATTATATTGCAGAAACTATATAGTATTGTACCATAATTTTTTGTATGATTCTATTGAGAATAATTACCAAAAAATAGTATTGACAATTCACGAGAGTTAGTATATACTAACTCGTGTAAATGAAAAAGATTATCAAAAAGATGCAAGAAGGGAAGAGAGAACGATGGATTTGACAAAAGTAAATGCAGGAGAAGAATATATCATTAAAGACATTAAAACAGAGGATGAAGAATTGAATGCATTTCTTTTTTCGCTTGGTTGCTATAGCGGAGAGAAAATCACTGTAGTTTCTCGTAAGAAAAATGGATGTGTCGTTTCAATCAAAGATGGAAGGTATAACATTGATCATGAATTAGCTTCTGCAATTCTTGTATAAAGCGATAAGGAATGAACAGGAGGAACAGAGAATGAGAATCGCCTTTGCGGGAAATCCGAACAGTGGAAAAACAACGATGTACAATGCTCTTACGGGAAGAAATGAACGTGTAGGAAACTGGGCAGGTGTTACAGTAGAAAAAAAGGAAAGTCCGATTAAAAAGAGTTTTCATGGAAGTGAAGAAGAGTTGGTAGCAGTGGACCTTCCAGGAGCGTATTCGATGTCGCCGTTTACTTCGGAAGAGAGTATTACAAGCGGTTATGTCAAACACGAAAACCCGGATGTAATTATAAATATTGTTGATGCTACAAATTTGAGTCGAAGCTTGTTTTTTACAACTCAGCTTTTGGAATTGGGAATACCGGTTGTTGTAGCTCTCAATAAAAGTGACTTAACTGAGAAAAAAGGGACAAAAATTAATTGTGATTTATTATCTAAGAAGCTAGGATGTCCGGTAATCCAAACAGTATCCCTTTCTTCGTCGGATCAAGGGTTAAAAGAAGTTGTTCGTGTTGCAGCTGATGCAAAAGGAAGTGGGCAGTTGGCTCCATATCATCAAGGCGAAGTAGATCTTCAGGATAAAGCTGCGGTAGAAAAAGCGGATAGAAAACGATTTAATTTTGTCAATCAGATCGTAAATGCGGTTGAAAAAAGAACTGTATTCACAAAGGATAAGAATTTTCAAGACAAAATAGATGAGATTATAACGCATAAAGTAATTGGAATTCCGATCTTTGCAGCAGTGATGTTTCTTGTATTCTATATATCACAATCAACGGTCGGAACGTGGATTGCGGACTGGCTTGTCGGATGGATTGAAACGTTTCAAGGATGGGTCGGAGCGCATACAGAGGGTGTTTCTCCGTTCTTGCACGCACTGCTGGTAGATGGTATTATAGGTGGAGTAGGAGCTGTTGTTGGATTTCTTCCGCTCGTAATGGTTATGTATTTCCTGATTGCTTTGTTGGAAGATTGTGGTTACATGGCAAGAGCAACCGTAGTGCTGGATCCGATTTTTAAACGTGTCGGACTGTCAGGAAAATCAGTAATTCCGATGGTGATTGGAACAGGATGTGCGATTCCTGGAATTATGGCTTGCCGCACGATCCGTAATGAAAGAGAGCGGCGTGCAACTGCGATGTTGACACCATTTATGCCGTGTGGAGCAAAGCTTCCGGTTATTGCATTGTTTGCGGGAGTATTTTTTGCAGATGCACCGTGGGTTGGCCCGACCATGTATTTATTTGGAATTGTGCTAGTGTTTTTAGGGGCATTACTTGTGAAAGCGATTACAGGGCAGAAATATAGAAAATCTTTCTTTATTATTGAGCTTCCGGAATATAAAATACCAAGCTTGAAAAGAGCAACATTATCCATGTTATCCAGAGGAAAAGCATATATCAAAAAAGCAGCGACTATTATACTTGTATGTAATGCGGCGGTACAGATTATGCAGACATTTAACTGGAATTTGCAGGTTGTAGAAGAAGGAATGGAAAGCACATCGATTCTTGCTACGATTGCATCTCCGTTTGCGGTACTTTTGATCCCGGTTGGATTTGGTGTATGGCAATTGGCGGCTGCAGCAATTACGGGATTTATAGCGAAAGAAAATGTAGTTGCAACGTTGGCAGTTGTGTATGGCATTACGAATTTGATTGATGTTGATAACTTTGCATTAGTAGGTAGTGGTAGTGAAGTAGCAACAATTATGGGACTTACGAAGGTTGCAGCGCTTGCATATCTTACATTCAATTTATTTACTCCGCCATGCTTTGCAGCAATTGGAGCAATGAATTCAGAGATGCAGGATCGCAAATGGCTGTGGGGAGGAATTGCACTACAGTTTGCAACGGGATACACAGTGGCGTTCTTCATATATCAGATTGGAACATTTGTGACAACTGGAGCTGTGGGAGCTGGATTTATCCCAGGATTGATCGTGGTAGCAATTTTTGCGCTTATTGTAGCAATTCTCATTCGAAAGAAACATGTAGGATTTGAAGCAGAGTATAAATTGAGTTAATACAAAGAAGGTGAAATAATGGCAGATATTATTGTAGGTGGTATCATTTTGTTAGCCTTAGGGGCTGCAATTGTCTATATTATAAAGGAAAAAAAGAAGGGAGTAAAATGCATCGGCTGCCCGTCTGGTGGGAATTGCCCACATTGTAACGGTGGATGCAATTCCAAACATTAGATAGCGTGTTCATTTTTTCATGATAAAATAAAAAACGGAGTAGATAACTGTACATCTACTCTGTTTTTTATTCTGAAAAAATTACTAGCTTTTTTATAGAAAACCTTATAGAATAAACAAGTAACTAAATAAGGGGAAAATATATGGCTGCAACCGTGAAGATTCGGAAGCAATAATAGGGAATCCGGTGAAAGACCGGAGCAGTCACCTCTACTGTAACGTGGATGACGAGACAAAAACCATTGACAAGTATTTGTTGAGAAGGCGTCTCGGAAGATGAAGCGAAGCCAGGAGACCTGCCATATGGAATCCAATCAAAACTCAATATTTTTAGGATGAAAGAGGTAGTGTAAAGTAGCCTATGAAAAAATTGGAGCTAAAAAATAGCTCCATTGGA